>WRGV01000209.1 GCA_009787035.1 Propionibacteriaceae bacterium
GGGAAGTTGGGACGAGTTCGTCGCCTCCGATCCGCTGCACCGCGACCCGGACCTGACGTTCATCCACACCCAGGTGCGCCCCGCGCTGCTGGACGCCGGCCTCACGCAGGCCGACTTCGATGCCATGATCGAGCAGAATCCGCGTCGATTCTTCGCGGGCGAGTAGCCACCGCATCGTCGGCTCCCCGCCTTTGTCGTCGCCATCCCTCGACGCACCCTCGCGCCCGTATTGCCGTATCAGCGCAGTGCCAGCCGGCCGATCTGGCTGCAGCTCCTCGACGAGCGCTTGCGGGTGGAAAGATTGAGGTGCCCGCGGACGGAGCATGCAAGGGGAGGACGCACGATGAAGACCATGTACGACATGATGGTGATGCGCGACGGCACGCTGGTGCGCATCGCGCGGTTCGAGCCAGAGACCGACCTGACCGGCACGCCGGTGAGCGGCGTGGTGCAGTTCGTCCATGGCTTCGGCGAGCACATCGGCATGTACACCGATGTCGCCCGGTTCTTCACCAGCCACGGCTACGCGCTCGTGGTCCACGACCAGCGCGGCCACGGGTCGATGCCCGACAAGACGCCGGCCAAGCGCGCCAAGGCGCTGGGCGTCGTGCCCAGCTACGCCTGCTTCCTGAGCGACATCACGGCGATCCGGCGCCAGATCGCGGCCTGGTATCCGGGCCTGCCAGTCGCGCTCGCCGGCCTGTCGATGGGCGGCAATATCGTGGCCAACTACGCCGAACGCCTGCCCGATGCCCCGTACGCCTGCGTCCTCATCGAGTCGCCCTGGCTGCGCCTGGCCACGCCGATGCCCGGCATCGTCACGGCCTTCGCGCGCCTCATCGGCCGGCTGCACCCGGGCTTGGCCATCAGCTCGCGCCTGGATCTGGACGCCGTCACGCGCGACCCCGCCCAGCTGGCCGCCATGAAGGCCGACCCGCTGTACCACGACCGCATTTCGCTCAAGCTCTACGCACAGGTGCTGGACGCCGGCGCGTACGCCATCGAGCACGCCGCCGACATCACGGCCCCCACGCTGCTGCTGTGCGGCACCGGCGACCGGATCGTCAGCGTCGAGGCCATCCACGAGCTGGCCGCGCACGCCGGCCCGAACCTGACGCTGCACGAGTTCCCCGGCGCCTACCACTGCCTGCACGCCGACTCCAACCGCCAAGAGGTGCTCGACTCCATGCTCGCCTTCGTGCGCACCCACGCCGCCTGACACCTCGTTTCCACCTGAGGACGAACCACCGCGTCCGTCCGCCCGCAGCTTGCATGCCAGCGGGTAAACTGTCCCACGCGGTCGAACGGGACCGCAGGCGTGGATCGAGGACGTTCGCCGATGAGCGAAGGCAAGCTGAACATCAAGAACACGGCGCTGCTGTCGTTCGGATTTCTCGCCACCTCGCTGGCGTGGAGCCTGTACAACTCGATGGTGCCGCAGATCCTGAGCACGTTCACGGCCAGCGCAACACTCATCGCCGCGATCATGGTGCTCGACAACATCACCGGCGTCGTCTTGGAGCCGCTGTTCGGGTACTTCTCCGACCGCACGCGCACTCGGTTCGGGCGCCGCATGCCCTACATGATGGTGGGGGTCCCCATCTGCGCCGTCGCGCTGATCCTCGTGCCCCACATGCACTCGCTGTGGCCGCTGATCGCGATGCTCGTCGTCTTCTGCGTCGTCATGGCCATGTGGCGCACGCCGGTGATCTCGCTGATGCCCGACCTGACGCCCGGCCCGCTGCGCAGCCAGGCCAACGGCATCGTCAACATGGCCGGGGGCGTCGGCTCGCTGATCGCCTTCGTGGCCGGCGGCATCCTGCTGAACCTGGGCGGCTTCGGGCTGCCGTTCCTGGTTGGCGCGCTGGTCATGGTGTTCGCACTGTTCATCCTGGTCGTCTTCGTGCGCGAACCCACGTCGGCCTTCGTCCCCGAGGTCAAGCAGGAACGCACCAAGCTGGCGCCGTCCGAACGCACCAGCCTGCTGCTGATCCTGTCCGCGATCTTCTTCTGGTTCCTCGGCTACAACGCCGTCGAAACGTTCTTCACGCTGTACGCCACCACGACGCTGCACGCCTCGAAGGGCGACGCCACGATCCTGCTCGGCGTCTTCTCGATCGCCTTCATCGCATTCGCGGTGCCGGCCGGATTCATCGGCGCGAAGTTCGGACGGCGCAAGACCATCATGATCGGCCTGGTGGCCGTCACCGCGTTCTTCATCCCGATGATCATCGGCTCCACGCTGGTGGGCACGATCGTCTGCCTGTTCGGCGGCGGGCTGGCCTGGGCCTGCATCAACATCAACTCGCTGCCCATGGTGGTGCGCCTGGCCGGGGAACGCCAGGTCGGCACGTTCACGGGCTACTACTACCTGTTCTCGGTGGCCGCGCAGATCGTCGGCCCGTTGATCGCGGGCGTGCTGATCGATTACGCCGGCCGGCATCCGCTGCTGTTCATCCCGATGGCCGATCACTACCGCGCGCTGTTCCTGTTCTCGGCCGCCGGATTCATCGTCGCCCTGGTCATCCTCGTCTTCGTCCGCCATGGCGAGGACGTCGCGACCGCACCCGTCACCACACCACAAGAAACGGAGGCAATCAGCCTGTGAACGATCGCCAGATCGCGTTGGAACCATTCCGGACGCACTACATCGCCCATCGAGGCCTGTTCGACAACACCAGCGACCATCCGGAGAACACGCTGCCCGCCTTCCAGCGGGCCGTGGACGCCGGCTTCGGCGTCGAGTTGGACGTCCATCTCACCAAGGACGACCAGCTGGTGGTGACCCACGACGACGACCTGCTCCGCATCTGCGGGGAGAACGTGCTGGTCCGCGACCTCACCTATGCCGAGCTGCAGCAGCGGCACATCCTGGCCAGTCAGCAGACGATCCCGCTGTTCACCGACGTGCTGGCCGTGCTGGACGGCAAGGTGCCGCTGGTGGTCGAGATCAAGGACGCCCCGCGGCTGCAGGAGACCTGTCGGCGCACCGACAAGGTCATGCGCAGCTACAACGGCCCGTACTGCGTCGAGTCGTTCAACCCCAAGGCGNTGCTGTGGTACCGCAAGAACAATCCGGACGTGCCGCTGGGCCAGCTGTCCGACGATTTCGCCGACGACCCCGGCGCGGGCAGCAGGGTCGTCAACTGGGCGCTGACCAACATGCTGCTCAACGCGTGGACGCGCCCCGACTTCATCGCGTACCGCTGGCCGCTGGCACACCGGCTCAGTCTGCGCTTCTGGCACCGGGTGCTGGGTTGCACGATGGTCGCCTGGACGATCCAGTCGCCAGGGCAGCTCGCGGTCGCCTCGCGCTACTACGACGTCCTCATCTTCGACAGCTTCGTCCCGACCCAGACAGGACCGGCCGATGACGGCGCCCGCTGACCGTCCCACAAGCCTGTATGACGTCTACTTCTTCGATCTGGACGGCACGATCTACCTGGGCGATGAGCTGCTGCCTGGTGCCGAACGGACGATCCGGACGCTGCGCGCACAGGGCAAGGCGGTGCGCTTCCTGTCGAACAACCCGACCCGGACGCCGCAGCAGTACGCCGACAAGCTGACCCGCCTGGGCATCCCGACCGGCGTCGCGGAGGTCACGACGACGCTGGTGACCACGGTCTGGTGGCTGAAGACCCACCATCCGGACGCCGTCGTGTTCCCCCTCGGCGAGCAGCCGCTGACCGACGCGCTGACCGCGGCCGGGTTCCAGATCAGCGACGACCCGGCCCGCATCGACGTCGTCATCGCCTCGTACGACCGCACGTTCACCTACGCCAAGCTGCAGACCGCCTTCGACGCGCTGTGGTTCCACCGGCGCGCGATCCTGATCCAGACCAACCCCGACCGCTTCTGCCCCTTCCCGGGCGGACGCGGCGAACCCGACGCCGCCGCGATCACCGCGGCCATCGAGGCCTGCACGCAGGTCAGGTGCGAGGCGTCGATGGGCAAGCCCAGCCCGATCATGCTGCGCGCGGGCCTGGCGGGTCTGGATGTCCCCCTCGACCGCTGCCTCATGGTCGGCGACCGCCTGGCCACCGACATCCGCATGGCCCTCGACGCCGGCATGCCCGCCGCGGTGGTCTTCACCGGCGAGACGCGCCCGCAGGACATGACGCCCGAGTACGACGCCGCCTTCCGCCTCGACCACATCGACGAACTGGTTCCCGTTCCTGCCTGACCGGGGCTGCGCGCGGGGATAGGCTGGCGCCATGCACAGGGCATGGTGCACGCCATGAGCCAGGGATGGGCCGAACTCGTCGCCATCGTCGTGCTCATCGGCGTGCTGGTGTTCGCCGTGACCCGCCC
>WRGV01000210.1 GCA_009787035.1 Propionibacteriaceae bacterium
CGGCCGGCGGCGCCCCGTGAGGTGCCGCCGGCCGATGATCGTGTGGGTCCTACGAGTTCTGGCTCAGGGCCGTGTTGGACGTCTTGGCCGCGGCGGCCAGCGCGTCCTCGGGCGACATCTGCTTGAGCATGGCCTTCTCAATGTTTCCGGCCAAGGCGGTGGACACGGCCGAATACTGTGAGATGGACGGACGTGTCTGCGCGTAGGTCAGCTGGTCGGCAAACACGCCGATGCGCGGGTCGGCCTGCACGTACGTCTTCCAGGCGTCGCTCTGCTCGGTCTTCGTGGACGTGGGCAGGTAGCCGGAGCCCTTGTCCCATGCGGTCTGGTTGTCCGGCTGCATGATCCACGAGATGAACGCCCACGCGGCGGCGTCCTGGGCGTCGGTGTGATGGATGATGAACGACACGTTCGTGCCCGTGCACATCGCCGGCTTGTTGATGCCGGGCAGTGCCGTGACGCCCACGACGTCCTTGCCCATGGCCTGGTCGAGCGGGGCGAGATCGGCGAGCCGTCCGATGAACATGGCGACCTGGCCGGCCGTGAAGCCCGGCGAACCGGTCTGCTGCGAGTCGTCGGACAGGCTGGACGGATAGGCGTGGCCGCTGTTGATCAGGTCGGTCCAGGCGTGCAGCGCCTGGATGCCCGCCGGGCTGTCGAACTCCGCCTGCTTGTCGTCGCTGCTCAGGAACTGGCCGCCCGCGCTCCACAGCATGGACAGCCACGTGAACGTCGTCCACTCGCCCGGGTCGATCGGCAGGTAGATGCCGTACTTGCCGCCGGTGGTCAGCTTCGCGGCGTCGGCGGTGACGTCGGCCCACGTCTGGGGCGGCGTGAGGCCAGCCGCGGCGAACGTCTGCTTGTTGTAGAACAGCGCGTAGTCACCGCCGTCGGTCGGGATCGAGTACATCGTGTTGTCGAACGTGCTCTCGGCCACCATGCCCGGGAAGATGTCCGACTTGGCCACCGGGTAGTCGCCGGTGCCGAAGAACTTCGCCATGTCCATGATCTGGCCGGACGGGATGAGGTCGCCCATGCCGGCCGGGTTGTTGTACCCGAAGACGAAGTTGGGCGCCGAATTCGTGCGCAGCGCGTTCTGGATCTGCGACGAGAACTGTGTCGCCGAGCCGGCGATGAACTGCCGCTGCACGGTGACCTTGGTCTGGGAATTGTTGAACTGGGTCACCAGCTGGTCGAGCGTGGTGGACGCGCCGCCGCCCTTCTGGTCCCAGAAGGTGACGGTCACCCGGCCCGAGCTGCTGGACGATGTGTCCCCGCTGTTGCTGGAGCAGGCGGTGAATCCGAACACGGTGGCCACAGCCACGGCGACGACCGCCGCCCCGCGTGCGGTTTTCTGCCACTTCATCGGGAATTTCCTTTCTGTTGATATGTGTCGTTGGTGTCTGTGGGAAAGGGGTGGGGCGGTCGGGTCAGCGCAGCTGGCCCGAGATCGCATTGATGATCTGCTTTTGCAGCAGCAGGTAGACGATCACGACGGGGATGATGGCCAAGGTGGAGGCGGCCATCAGCAGATTGAAGCTGGAGGCAGAATCCACCGTGCGGAATGTCGCTAACCCCAGCTGGACGGTGAACAGCTGCGACTTGGTGACCACCACGAGCTGGAAGAAGTAGTTGTTCCAGTTGTACACGAAAGACAGGATGGAGAATGCGCCGATCATCGGGCCGGCCATGGGAACCACAATCGACCAGAAGCGTCGCCAGATGCCGGCGCCATCCAGCTGCGCGGCCTCTTCGATTTCGGTCGACATGTTGCGGAAGAATTGACGGAACAAGAAGGTGCCAAGAATCGATCCGATGTTCGGGACGATCAGGCCTTGGTAGGTGTTCAACCAGTGCAGTGCGGACAGCAGGTCGACGAGGGGGGCGAAGACGAGTTCGAACGGCACCAGCAAGGCCGCCAGCAGTACACCGAAGACGATGTTCTTGCCGGGGAAGTCCAGTCGCGCGAACGCATAGCCGGCCGCCAGGCTGGTGATCACCTGGCCGGCGGTCGCGCAGACGGCGACAAACAGGCTGTTGGCATAGAAGCGACCGAACGGAGCCTGCTCGAACACCTGCGTGAAGTTGCTGAACTCCCATTCCCGCGGCAGGAAGGTGGGCGGATACAGCATCAGTTCGCCGCTGCTCTTGAAGCTCGACAGCAGCATCCACAGGAAGGGGAATGCGGCGATGATGGCCGCCAGACACAGCACGATGTAGCGGGCCGTCGTGCCGGCCGCCGTGGAGGCGCGCCGTCCGTGGCGGCTGCTCAGGGATATCGTCATGTCGCTCATTGCAGATCCACCGGCTCTCGACGCCCGAAGAAGCGCAGCTGGACGGTCGCCACGATCAGCCCGATGACAAGCAGCACCACGGCGCCGGCGGTGGCGGCCCCGCCGTTGAAGGTCACGAAGCCCTGTTGATAGACCCAGTACAGGAGCGTGGTCGATTGTCCGGTCGGCCCGCCCCGGGTGAGGATCTGGATCTGCGTGAAGGCCTGCAGCGCCGTCAGCGTTCCGGTGACGCTGAGGAAGGCCGTCGTCGGGTTCACCAGCGGAACGGTCAGGTAGAAGAATTGCCGGAAGGAGTTGGCGCCGTCCATCGTGGCCGCCTCGTAGTACGAGGTGGGAATCACCGACATGGCCGACGAGTAGATGATCATGGTGTAACCGACCTGTGTCCAGATCGAGAAGATGATGACGGCGACCAGCGACCACGGTGCGGTGGTGAGGAAGGGAATAGCGGCATGCCCGAATAGTCGGACGGGAATGTTGAATAGCCCGCCGAATGGCGTGGCCAGGTACGTGAAAATGAGTGCACTGCCGACCGTGGGGGCGATGAACGGCAGGAAGATCAGCGTGCGCAGCGCGGTGCGTCCCCGCAGGGGTGTGCGCATCAGGGCCGCCAGCAACAGACCCGAGGCCATGGCCACGGGCACGACGATGACGACGAAGATGAGCGTCGTCCGGAATGCCATCAAGAACGTGTCGTCGTGGAACAGGTTGATGTAGTTGGTGAAGCCGACTCCGTGCGGTGCCCGGAACCCGGCCGGGTTCCAGTTGGTGAAGCTGTAGATGATCGTGCGGACCAGCGGGTACAGGTAGAACAGCGTCAGCAGCACGGTGGTGGGGGTGATGAAGACGTAGCCCGGAGCCCAGGCGGCGCGGCGGGGTTTGGCCTTCGCCGGCTGATGGGCGGCCATATCCCTCCTCTGTGCTGGCAATGCGGTCAATCGTCGGACGTGCGAACGTCGGTGGTCACTGTCTGTCGGCTATCGGCGCATATCCGGCAGGCCACCTCCAGTAAAGCGACCGACGCCGGGCCTGTCAAGGGCTTGCGGCGGTTTCGTCGCCCAGGCGCAAACCTGTGCACATCGACGCTGTCGGATGTGTCATTCCTGAAGCCGGGGATGGCGCAGGCGGGCCCGCGGCGTCTCGGTATGTGAGATGATGTCGCACATGCACGGCCAAACTAAGGCTGCGCACGGGTTGGGGGTGCACTCTGACCTTGAAACCGATTGGATCGGCTGGAGGGAGATTCGGACATGAACGACGTCTTGGACGCCATGGTGCGGCGCTCTGCGTGCCGCGCGTTCCTGCCGACGCCCGTGCCGGCGGACACGCTGGCCACGATCGCCGAGGCGGGGCTGCACTCACCGAGTGCGGTCGACCGCCAGCCGTGGCGCATCATCTGCGTGACCGACCAGGGCCTGTTGCACGACATCGAGATCGCCGGGTTGGGCGCACTGCGCACGGCCGACCCCGCGGGGGCCGACCGCATCGCAAGCCGCGGGGGACGGCTCCTGTACGGCGCCCCGGCCGTGATGATGCTGGTCGAGGAGCCCATCGAGGGCCCGTACGGCCCCGACCTGGATGTCGGCATTCTGGCAGCCCACATTGCGCTGGCCGCGCAGTCGCTGGGTGTCAACTCGTGCATCGCCGCGATGCCGGGTGTGGCTCTGAGTTCGCCGGCGGGGCCCGACCTGCGCCGGCGGCTGCATGTTCCTGACGGTTTCCGTTTCGGGCTGTCGGTGCTGCTGGGCTATGCCGATGGGCCGGTGAAACAACCCCATGAGATCGATCCGGCGAAGGTGATCACCATCGCCTGAGCCGGGCGCCCTGGAAGGAGGACGCACTATGTCAGACCAGATCCTCGGCGGTGCCCCAACCGCCGCTGTCGCAGATCCGGGCTGGCCCGGCTCGCTGCGTGAGCTGCTGAAGAACCCGACAGAGAAGCTCCTGGCGGGCTGGCTTGTCGTGGGGACGG
>WRGV01000211.1 GCA_009787035.1 Propionibacteriaceae bacterium
CGCAGAGCACACCGGCGCCCGACGCGGGGCCCAGCCCGCTGGCGCGCGTGCGCCAGCAGTGGCCGGCGATCCTGGAGCGGGTGCAGCAGCACAGCCGCGTCACACACAGCCTGCTCAGCCGCAACGTCGAGGTCGTGGACGTGACGGGCACCACCGTCACGCTGGGCCTGGCCACCGCCGGTCTGCGCGACAGCTTCCAACACGGCAGCCACATCGCAACGCTGACGACCGCGCTCAAGGAGGTCTTCCGCGCCGACCTGACGGTGCAGGCCGTCGTCGGCGGGCCCGGCGCCGCGGCGTCCGCACCAGCGCCGTCCGCCCCCGCACCGTCCGCGCCGTCCGCGCCGTCCGCACCACCGGACGGGGCACCGCACCACCGCGGCCCGGTCAGCCACCGTCCGCACCCCATCGAGAACGACCCATGGGAGCCCCCGGACGACGACGCGCCCGCGGACGAGGTCAGCGCCGACGACCCGGATCTGGACGACGGCCGCTCGGCCGCCGAGCTGTTGGCCGGCGTGCTGGGTGCCGAACCGATCGAGGAGCAGACGGATGAGTGAGACGAGTCGGGCGCCGCATCCGCGGATTTTGTCAGGGGAGCGCGCTAGTCTCGTACACAATCACCACCAACACCAGGAGTGACAATGAGCAACACGTTCCCCGAAGGCTTCAACATGGCCGACATGATGGCCCAAGCCAAAACCCTGCAGGCCCAGATGCAGCAGGCGCAGATGAACCTGCAGAACGCAACCTTCACCGGCACGGCCGGTGGCGGGCTGGTCACCGCGACACTCAAGGGCACCGGCGAGCTGGTCGGGCTGCAGATCGATCCGTCCGCAATCGACCCGAGCGATCCCGACGGACTGGCCGATCTGATCGTCGCCGCCTCCCGCGCGGCGTACCAGCAGGTCGTGGCGCAGGCACAGGCGTCCATGCCGGCGCTGCCCGATCTGTCGGCGCTCGGCCTGTGAATGTCTATGAAGGCCCCGTCCAAGATGTGATCGACCAGCTGGGGCGGCTGCCCGGGATCGGACCGGTCAGCGCCCAGCGGATCGCCTTCTGGTTGCTCGACCAGCCCGCGGACGACGTCCACCAACTGGCCGAAGCGCTGACCACGCTCAAGCAGAAGGTGCGTTGGTGCTCGGTGTGCTTCAACGTGTCGCAAGACGAGCTGTGCCGCATCTGCTCCGACCCGCGGCGCGACCGCAGCGCGATCTGCGTGGTCGAGGAGTCGAAGGATGTCGCCGCCATCGAGCGCACGCACGAGTTCAAGGGCCTCTACCACGTGCTCGGCGGGTCGCTGTCGCCGATCGAGGGGCGCGGGCCGAACGAGCTGCACCTGCGCGAACTGGTCAACCGGCTGGCCGACCAGCAGGTCACGGAGGTGATCCTGGCCACCAACCCGAACGTAAAGGGCGATGTCACAGCCACGTACATCACCCGGCTACTCAAGGATCTGCCCGGCGTGCGCGTCACCCGGCTTGCCAGCGGCCTGCCCGTCGGCGGCGAACTGGAGTACGCCGACGCGGTCACCCTCGGGCGCGCCTTCAACGGCCGCCAGTGGATGACGTCGTAACCCTCGGGACATAGCCGATTCGGGCCCAAAGTGGCTACGCTGGAGGCAGGTTGGCCCCCCTACAGGTTGACGAGCCCTTCCTTGAGCGAGTAATACATACCGAGCAAAATGCGAGGAGGTGAGGACGATGCGGACGGACGACACGAACAGCACCGGCCATGCGCGACTGTTGGATGCGGTGCGGCGCACCGAGGCCGTGGGCGGGCCGCAGGCGGTCACGCTGTTGGAGCGCATGATCCACGACGCCGACCGGTCCAACTGGGCCGACATCGCCGGCCACGCCCGCCTCACCCTGGCGCACATGCTGCGCGGGAATCCCGCCGGGCGCGACACGTTCACCTCCGCCATCACCTGGCTGGCAGGCCAGCTCGACGCCGACGCCCCGTGGATCGGCTGGGGGGAGCGCTGCCACATCCTGCAGCAGACATCCTGGCTCGTCACCGACCTGTTGCACTACCCGGACGTGCCACTGACCACGCTCAACACCTACCTCGACGACCTGCGCCACCGCGCCGAACACGCCGGGTATGGCCTCGAATCGTCGCTGGCCTGCGCCTACCAGATCGCCCAGCACACCGACGGACACACCGCCGCCGACCCGCTGTTCCGGGTGTGGACGGCGCTGCCTCGCGACGAGCTGTCCGACGAACTCAACATCGGTGTGCGGCTGCGCGTCGAACACATGGCCGCGATGGGCCGTGACCAGGATGCGCTCGACCTGGCCTTCCCGTGCATGGTGCTGGAGATGCTGCCAATCAGCGTCGCCCGCGTCGGACTTCCCGACCAAGCGGCCAACCTGGTGGCACACGCCCTGGCCTGCGCCGCCGACATCACCGACCCGGGGCCCCAAGAGATACCCCTCATGATCTGCCTGCTGAACACGCTGCGCCGCGGCGGCGCCATCGAGGCCGGGCTCGACCTGCTGCGCTGGTGGCCGTCCATGCTGCCGAAGGCCGATTGCGTCGATCCGTTGACCCGCCTCGACCTGCTGACCAGCGCGTACGCCATCGTCGCCCGCGCCGTGGGCGCCGAAATGGGGTCGCACGTCCTGGTCACGCGCACCGGCGAACGGCTTCGCCTGGACGAGCTTGCCCACAACCTGCACCACGGCGCCGCACGCCTGGCCGCACAGTTCGACGCGCGCAACTGCACCGACCGGTACACCGCCCGGCTCGCCCGGTTCGACCCGCACGCCGCCCCGCCGACCGACACCGACACCTACCCGGTGCTGCCCCTGGCCGGACGTCGCGATGGCGCCCACGGCATCTTCCTGGCCGGACGCATGAGCAACCGCAACGAGCACCCGTTCGCCCCGCGCACCGACGACCTGGACGACCTCGACGTCATCGGCCTGAACAATCGCCTGGACGAGGTCACCCGCTGGGGCGGGCAGGCCAACTACGAGGACGTTCGGACCTACTGGATCGCCCATCGCGACCAGGTGCTGGCCCGCAGCGGACGTTCCGCCGACCCGGCCCGCCGGCACAGCGCCGCCAAGGCCGCCATCGACCTGGACGCGGCCACCCTGTGGCAGCCGCACCGGACCGAGCGCATCGACCAGGAGTGGGCGCGCGTGGCCACCCGCTACGAGGCGATCGGCGAACACGCCGAGGCGCTGCTCGCCCGGCAGCTCATCCACATCGATGCACTCGACCTCGGCCGGGCCCAGGCCATCATCCCCGACGTCGACGCCTGCGGCACCCGCGACCAGCGGCTCCAGGCGCGGCTTCGGCTGACCGGACTGGTCAACGGCACCCAGCATCTGTCCGCCGACGAGATCGACGCGCTGCTGACCCCACCGCTGACCGCCAAGGAGCGCTCGTGCTTCGTGCTGCGCGCCGCGCTGCCCATGCCGCTGCCCCGCCTCGCCCAGACGATCGACGAATGCCTCGACATGCTGCAACCCGGCGAATGGCCGTCGCTGCGCGCCTGCCTGCTCGCCCGACGCGCCCTCGTCCGCCTGCGCCTGGCCGATCAACGCGACAACGCGTTCGCCGACCAGCTCGCCGCCGAACACGCCGCCAGCGAAGCTGGCGAACTCGACACGCTCGCCAACGTGCTGCTGCAGCGCGCCCGCGTCGTCTTCGACGATGACTTCGCCGGCGGCGAGCGCAACATGCTGCGCGCCCGCTGGGCCGCGCTGCAGGCGGGCCACCTGGAAAACCAGGCCGCCGCCACCGCCATGCTCGTCGAGCTGCTCCAGGGCGAAGGCCACCTGGACGAGGCGTACGTCCGCCTGCGCGACGCACTGTCGCAGCTCGACGACGACGCCATCCCAGCCCTCCAGCGCCGTCACGACGACCTGCTGCAGCTGCGCGCCCAACTGCGCCGCGCCGGTGCCCACCTCATCCGGCTGCGCGAGAACGCCGAACTCGCCGAACCCGACGGCGAACGCGCCGAGGCCATGATGCGCGCCGCCATCGACGACCTCGACGCCGTCGGCGATGCGCCCGGCCTGGCCATGGCCCATTTCGAGCTCGCCGAACTGCTCACGGACACCGACGCCCTGGAGGCGCTGCACGAGTACGACCTGGCCGACGAGCTCGCGGTCGGCGCCGACACCCCACGCCTGCGGCTGGTCATCGCCCGCGAACGCGTCCACGCCACCTACCTGGCCGACGGTCCGGACGCCGCCCTGGCCACCATCGCCGCCTCCGGACGCCGCCCTGGCCACCATCGCCGCC
>WRGV01000212.1 GCA_009787035.1 Propionibacteriaceae bacterium
ATCACCTTCGCGATCGATGCGGTGCGCCAGGGGCAGCAGGTGCACTACTCGAATCCAGGCCGGATGGCCTTCGGCGACGCGACCAACGTTGCGCCCTATTCGGAGCAGGTGCGCTGGCTGGCGCGCCTGTTCGATGCGGCCGGCCTGGACTACGAGATCCCCGCCGACATGATCGCACAGTTGTGGTGGAAGTTCCTGGTCAACGTCGGGGTCAACCAGGTGACGGCCGTGCTGGAGGCGCCGTACGCCGTCGTGCAGGATCGGCGATCCCCGGCGCGGGAGCTGATGTTCGCGGCTCAGCGTGAGGTGATTGCGATCGCCCAGGCGCAGGGCATCGGGCTGGGCGAGGCCGATCTGGCGTCCTGGTCGCAGGTTCTGGACGAGTTGGGGCCCGCCCAGTTCTCATCGATGGCGCAGGATGTGCTGGCGCATCGCCCCACCGAAGTCGATGTGTTCTCCGGCTCGGTGATGCGCATGGGCGCCCAGCTGGGGGTGCCGGTGCCGGTCAACACCTGTCTGAACCAGATCCTCTCCGCCAAACCCTTGACCTGGAAGCACTGATCAGATCACTGGCGAGTGCCTGATCATCCGTGACGGGATCGACGACGGGGAACAGGCCGGTCGCTTCGGCGACGCGGGCCATCTGGGCATCGTGGGTCGCCGGGGGCAGCGGCAGGCTGCTCAGACGCATCGCGGTGGCGACGTGGATGGCATCTGCGGCGCCCAGCGGGTGCGACAGGGCGATGGCGTCGTCGAGGGACAGCCCCAGCGTGGGTAGCTTGGCGACGCGCGAGGGATGCTGGTTGAGTTCGGTGAGCGTCACGACAGCCATGGGGGAAGACAGCATCGGTAGCTAGATGTCGCCGCAGACTGCTGCTATTCGCCGTGTGAGCAGGTTGTGCGACATGTGGGGGGCGATTCGGTTGTTCGGAACATGGAGCTCCACTATCTGAACATCAACCAGTTTACAAATAGGTTCAAAATCCAATGGAGCAAACAGCATAATGATATCCCGGCTCATGCTCGGAGCGCTAGTCCGATTCAGGGGGACATTCTTGTTCGGAGCGCCAATGGTGTTGGGGATGCAAATACTTCATGTGTACTGATCGCGCGCCCGCCTGGCCGCCCTGCTGGCCACGCCCGTGCACCTCGACCTGCGCGTCAAGGTCGTCAAAGACTGGCAGTCCGACGCCAAGCAGCTCAACCGCCTGGGCTTCTGGGCGGGCCTAGCGGCGCCGGGCGCGCAGGGCCGCGAAGACGCTCTGCAAGATGATGAACACGCTCATGATGGCCGCGAGCACGATGCTCGACCAGCCGTTGGCCAGCGTGCCGTTGAAGTTGATGATCTTGGTGATCAGCGTCTGCACGAGCACGCCGATGAACGAGCCGAGGATGTTGCCAACCCCGCCGGTGAGCATGGCTCCGCCGATGACCGACGACGCGATCGCCTGGATCTCGAAGCCCTGCGCCTTGTCGACGGCNCCGCCGGTCGAGAACAGGCAGAACAGGAATCCGCCGAAGGCCGTCAGCAGCCCGTTGAGGGTGTAGACGCCGAGNTTGACGCGCTTCACGTTGATGCCCATGAGCAGCGCCGACTGTTCGCTGCCGCCGACCGCGTAGATGCTGCGTCCGAACCTCGTCCAGGTCATCATCGCGTACACCGCGAACACCGCGATCAGCGCGAGCACGACCGACAGATACAGGAAGGGGCGCTGGTACACCCCGGCCGCGTTGGAATAGCCCCCGAACGAGAACGTGAACTTGAACGTGGCGAGCTTCATGAAGTCGCGGTTGGTGATGTCGATCGTCTGGGGCGAGATCATGGCCGTCATGCCGCGCGCGAAGAACATGCCGGCCAGCGTGACGATGAACGGCTGGATGTTGAAGTACGACACCAACACGCCCTGCACCAGCCCAAACACCACGCCGGTGAGCAGCACGAACGCGATCATGGTGGGCACATCGACGTGCCGGCGTTCGAGGAAGAACGCGAACATCATGCAGTACATCGCGATCTGCCCGCCGACCGAGATGTCGATGCCGCCGCTGATCATGACCATCGTCATGCCCGCGGCCACGACGATCAGCCCGGGGTTCGAGTTGAGCATGTCGAAGAACGAATTGAGGCTGCCGAAGTTCTTGTCCCGGTAGAAGATCGCCGAGGCGATGTAGATGGCCAAGAACAGCCCGAACGTGATCAGCACGAGCGAGTTGTTGCCGTAGAACTGCGCGCGCAGGCCGTCCAGCCGTCGAGGCGGACGGACGGCGCGGGGCTTGCGGGTGAGCGCGGACGAAGACATGGCTACACACCCGCTTCCTGTGCGGCCAGCGCGGGCGTGCGCGAGAACCGCCGGCGGCACCAGGTCGACGCCCGGGCGAGCATGGGTTTCAGCTCGCTGGATTGCAGCACCACGATGATGACCACGACGATGGCCTTGAACATCGGCAGCTGGTCGGCCGAGACGTTGATCGAATACAGCACCGTGGTCAGCGCCTGGATCGTGATGGCGCCGATGACGGTGCCCGACAGCGAGAACCGTCCGCCCATCAGGCTGTTGCCGCCCAGGGCGACGGCCAAGATGGCGTCCATCTCCATCATCTTGCCGTTGTTTTGCGTGTCGATGCCGGCGATGCGGCTGGTGGCGATGATGCCGGCGATGGCGGCGCAGACGCCGCAGAAGATGAACGCGGCCACGATGATGCGGCTCGACCGCAGCCCGACGAGGCGGCTGGCGCGGTCGTTGATGCCGACGGCCTGGATATTCGTGCCCAGCGCGGTGAACCGCAGCACGAGCGCGGTGAGGATCACCACGAGCGCCGCGATGAAGATGGGCGTCGGAATCGGCACGATGTTCTTGCCGGCGCTGTCCTGGATGAAGTTGCCCGCCCATCGGAAGCTCGGCACGTCGACCTTGTTGATCTGCCCGTCGGCCACGACCTTGGCGATGCCGCGCCCGCCGGTGTACAGGATCAGCGTCGCGACCATCGGCTGGATCTTGAGCTTGGCCACCAGGAAGCCGTTCCACAGCCCGCACACGGCGCCGGCGGCCATGCCGACCAGCAGGGCGACGGCGTAGGGGACGACGTAGGCCGTGACGTGGTAGTTGTGCTGCGCCAGCGTGCCGAAGCCGAGGGTCCAGACGGTGATTGCGCTGGTCAGGGCCATGACGGAGCCGACGGAGATGTCGACGCCGCGCGAACACGAGACCACGATCATCATGCCGACGGCGACGATCACGAGCTCCGAGGAGCGGTTCAGGATGGTCACCAGCGGCCCGTTGAGCGCCCCGTTGGTCACCACGATGTGGAAGAACGGCCCGGCCGAGCCGGTCTGTGCGATCTGCACGATGACGTTGAGCAGCAGCACGAGCACCAGGCACAGCAGCGGGAAGAACATGCGGTGCCGCACGACCCGGATCAGCGCCTCACGCATCGTCCTCACCGCCCGCGATCTTGGCCATGATGGCGTCGGACGACATGTCGGCGCTGGACAGCTCGCCGACCTTGTGCAGGTCGCGCATGATGCCCAGCCGGTTGCAGGTGCGCAGCATCTCGTCGATTTCGGACGAGATGAACAGCACCGCCATGCCCTGTTCGGCCAGCTCCACGCACAGCCGCTGGATCTCGGCCTTCGTGCCGACGTCGATGCCGCGCGTCGGCTCGTCCAGAATCAGGAAGCGCGGGTGCGTGGCCAGCCAGCGCGCCACGATGACCTTCTGCTGGTTGCCGCCCGACAGCTGCTTGATGGGCGTGTCGAGGCTGGCGGTCTTGATCGCCAGCAGATCGACGTAGTGCTGCGCGATCCGCTCCTGTTCGGCGCGGGGGATCAACCGCAGCGCCCCGCGCTTGACCTGCGCGGCCATGATGATGTTGTCCAGCACCGACAGATCCTGGATGCAGCCCTCGTCCTTGCGCGATTCGGGGCAGAACGCCATGCCGACGCGCATGGACGCGATCGGTGCGTGCGTCATGCGCCGGCCGTCGACTTCCAGCGTGCCCGTGTTCGGGGCGTCGGCCCCGTAGATGGCGCGCGCGACCTCGGTGCGACCGCTGCCCAGCAGGCCGGCCAGGCCGACCACCTCGCCGGTGAAGATCTGCAGCGTGAAGGGCTTCACCCCGCCCCGCACGCCCAGCTCGCGCGTCGCGATGACGGGCGTGCCCGACCGGTCCACCGCGTCATCCGAACGCCGGTGGATGGCCGCCATGTCGTCGAACGCCCGCCCGAGCATGGCCGCCACCAGGTCGCGGCGGGGCA
>WRGV01000213.1 GCA_009787035.1 Propionibacteriaceae bacterium
CGGGCTGGGCGTGCGGGCGGGCGTGTCGCACGCCGCGGGTGACGGTTCGGTACGAGTGGGGGTGTCTACGGGGCGCAGGCGCGGTTCGCGTCGACGTCCAGTTCGCGTGCGGACGGCCAGGGTTCGTTCGGCCATGGCGGTTGCCATGGTTCGGCGTGACGGGGCGGTGGCCCTGCTCATCCAGGTGGTGGGGCTGATCGCGCTGGCGCTGTTCTTGGGTCTGGTGCTCATCGGCGGGTCTGCGCTGGTGCTCCACCTGGGGGCAGGTGTCTGAGGGGCGGGGCGCGCCGCTCGCAGTCCGGGATACGTGTCTCACGGATTGGGACGTCGTTCGAATTCGGGGATCGCAGGCGGGCCATCGGGGCTGCGGGTGGTCGCCGCATGGACACCAGAGAGTGGCCGAATGTACGCGCGGGCGGGCATGTGTGACGATGCGTCACGGGCCTCGCGTGTCGCTTGAGACGCGGCCCGCAGGCGTGTACTGTCATCCCAGATGTAGTAGTTGCACGGTTGTCGTTCATCTACAGGTTGTGGTTGCCGGGTAGGCTGCCCGCCGGGAGGCGATGAACGTGACGACCCCCGTGATCAGCTGTGAACGAGAGGAGGCTTGGGATGTTCTGCCCTTATTGCCATCACACGGACTCCCGCGTCCTCGACTCGCGCGTGGCCGATGACGGCATGTCCATCCGGCGTCGGCGCCAGTGCCCGGTCTGCGAGCGCCGCTTCACGACCGTGGAGCAGATGCAGCTTCTCGTGGTCAAGCGCTCCGGCGTCGTGGAGCCATTCAGCCGCGAAAAGGTGGTCTCCGGTGTCCGCAAGGCCTGCAAGGACCGTCCCGTCTCCGATGCTGACCTGGTGCGCTTGGGCCAGCGCGTCGAGGACGAGCTGCGTGCCTCCGGCATGTGCCAGCTGCCGAGCGAGCGCGTCGGCGAGGCGATCCTGACCCCTCTCAGTGAGTTGGACGCTGTCGCCTACCTGCGGTTCGCGAGCGTCTACCGCCACTACCAGTCGTTGGAGGATTTCTCCGCGGAGATCCTCCGTCTCACCCAGCAACACCCGAGCGTCGATTCCGACGCCGGCACCGCCCCCGTCCCGGCCAACTGACCGCGCGTCGGCATCAGGCAACACCTAACCATTGAAGGCACAGAAGAGGTCATCATGACGAGCACCGTCGAAGTCGGCACCGACATCGCGCCGCAACCCCAGGCCGAGCCGCAGATCCCGGTGGCACAACCACCCGCTCCCGCCGCTGGACTGCACATCCAGCGCGTGTTCTCGACCCCGGGACGCCACCCGTACGACGAGGTCGTGTGGGAGCGCCGCGACGTCGTCCAGACCAACTGGAAGACGGGGGAGACCGTCTTCGAGCAGAAGGGCGTCGAGTTCCCGCAATTCTGGAGCGTCAACGCGTCCACCATCGTGACCACCAAGTACTTCCGCGGGGCGATCGGCGCACCCGAGCGCGAGTCGAGCCTGCGCGAGCTGATCGACCGGGTCGTCGGCACGTACGTCACGACGGGGCGCGAGCAGGGCTACTTCGCCACCGACGAGGATGCGACGGTCTTCGGCGAGGAGCTGACCTGGCTGCTCGTCCACCAGTACTTCTCGTTCAACTCGCCGGTCTGGTTCAACGTGGGCACGGACAGCCCGCAGCAGGTCAGCGCGTGCTTCATCCTGAGCGTGGACGATTCGATGGATTCGATCCTCAACTGGTACCGCGAAGAGGGCATGATCTTCAAGGGCGGGTCGGGCGCCGGGCTGAACCTGTCGCGCATCCGCTCGTCCAAGGAACTGCTGCGCAGCTCGGGTGGCACGGCGTCGGGCCCGGTCAGCTTCATGCGGGGGGCGGACGCCTCGGCGGGAACGATCAAGAGCGGCGGCGCCACGCGGCGTGCGGCCAAGATGGTCGTGCTCGACATCGATCACCCCGACATCGAGGAGTTCATCCAGGTCAAGGCGCGCGAAGAGGACAAGATCCGCGTGCTGCGCGCGGCCGGCTTCGACATGGAGGTCGGCGGTCACGACATCACCTCGGTGCAGTACCAGAACGCCAACAACTCGGTGCGCGTGTCCGACCAGTTCATGCAGGCGGTCGAGGACGGACGTCCGTTCGGGCTGCGGGCGCGGCTGGACGGCTCGGTCATCGAGACGGTGGACGCCCGCGAGCTGTTCACCAAGCTGTCCACGGCGGCCTGGGAGTGCGCCGACCCCGGCGTGCAGTACGACGACACGATCAACGCGTGGCACACGATCCCGAACTCGGGGCGCATCAACGCGTCCAACCCCTGCAGCGAATACATGAGCATCGACAACAGCTCGTGCAACCTGGCCAGCCTCAACCTGCTGAAGTTCCTGGGCGACGACGGCTCGTTCGACGTCGAGCGGTTCACCCGCGCGGTCGAGCTGGTCATCACGGCCATGGACATCTCGGTCTGCTTCGCCGACTTCCCGACTGAGCCGATCGCCGAGAACACCCGCACGTTCCGCCAACTGGGCATCGGCTACGCCAACCTCGGCGCGATGCTGATGGCGCTGGGCCTGGGTTACGACTCGGAGGGCGGACGTTCGGTCGCGGCCGCGGTCACGTCGCTGATGACGGCGGTGGCCTATCGCCGCAGCGCCGAGCTGGCCGGCGTGGTCGGCCCGTACGCCGGCTATGCGATCAACGCCGACGCGCACCAGCGCGTGATGCGCCGCCACCGCGTCGCCAACGACGACATCCGCACGTCGGGCGGCCTGGACGAGGCGGTGCGCACCGCGGCCGGGCGCGAATGGCAGCAGGTGGTGTTGCTCGGCGCGCGCCAGGGCTTCCGCAACGCGCAGGCGTCCGTGCTCGCCCCGACCGGCACGATCGGCTTCATGATGGACTGCGACACCACGGGCATCGAGCCCGACTTCTCGCTGGTCAAGTTCAAGAAGCTGGTCGGCGGGTCGAGCATGCGCATCGTGAACAACACGGTGCCGCGCGCGCTGGCCGTGCTCGGCTACGACCCCGAGCAGGTGGATGCGATCATCGCGTACATCGGCGAGCACGGCAACGTCGTCGATGCGCCCGGCCTCAAACCCGAGCACTACCCGGTGTTCGACACCGCCATGGGGGTGCGGTTCATCGCGCCGATGGGCCATGTCCGCATGATGGCGGCCGTGCAGCCGTTCATCTCGGGGGCCATCTCGAAGACGGTCAACCTGCCCGAGAGTGCGACGGTCGAAGACATCGCCGACGTCTACATGCAGGGCTGGAAGCTCGGCCTCAAGGCCCTGGCCGTCTACCGCGACAACTGCAAGGTCGGCCAGCCGCTCAATGTGGCGGGCACCAAGTCGACGGCCGCCGCCGAGCCCGCCAAGCCCGAGGGGCGCGTCGAATACCGTGCCCGGCGGCAGCGCCTGCCCAAGTCTCGCATGGGCCGCACCACCAGCTTCTCCGTGGCCGGCGCCGAGGGCTATATGACCAGCGGCGCCTACGAGGACGGCAGCCTCGGCGAGGTCTTCCTGAAGCTCGGCAAGCAGGGCAGTACGCTGTCCGGCGTGATGGATGCGCTGTCGATCGCCGTCAGCATCGGCCTGCAGTACGGTGTGCCGCTGGAGAGCTTCGTGCAGAAGTTCACCAACCTGCGCTTCGAGCCGGCCGGCATGACCGACGATCCGGACATCCGCATCGCCCAGTCGATCACCGACTACATCTTCCGCCGCCTGGCGCTCGACTACCTGAGCTTCGATGCGCGGGCCGAACTCGGCATCTACACCGCCGCCGAACGTGCCCGCTACGTCGAGACGGGGTCGTACCTGTCCGAGGAGGACGAGGCCGCGCTGCCCGAGGCCGAACAGCTGAAGAACGACGCGGGGGACGATCTGCGTGTCGATCACGCCGGGCCCAACCAGCCCAGCCTGCTCGATCCGCCCAATGCCTCTGATCTGCTGAACACGGCCATGTCGCGTCCGCTGGTCTCGTCGTCGGCGCACACGTCCAGCGAACTGCTGGAGCAGATGACCGGTCACGAGGTCGATGCGCCCCTGTGCCTCACCTGCGGCACCAAGATGCGCCCGTCGGGGTCGTGCTATGTCTGCGAAGGCTGCGGCTCCACCTCCGGTTGCAGCTAGCCGGACACGACGCGGCCGGTGTTACGGCCGCCCTTGTGGACGTCACTGTCCACGGCGGTCGTCCGTGCCTGGGCAGCCCTGCGCTCGGATGGGGGGTTGTTCGCACACCCAATATGGGATCACTTTCG
>WRGV01000214.1 GCA_009787035.1 Propionibacteriaceae bacterium
GGGGTACGGACGCCGCAGCGCCGGGGCCGTCGCGCGGGACGCCTACGCCCGCCCCGCGGCCCGCGATGCCGCGCTCGATCGCCTGCGTCAGCATTGGGCCGCCAAGCGGGACCTCTTCGTCCCGCACACGCCGTCGCGCGACTTCGACACGCTGATCGGCACGTGGACGCCCTACCAGGCCAACACCTGCGTGACGTGGAGCCGGTTCGCCTCGTTCGTCGAGGTGGGCGGGCGCACGGGGCTTGGCTTCCGCGACACCGCGCAGGACGTGATGAGCTGCGTGCACCTCGACCCGGAGGCGACCCGGCACCGCCTGCTGCAGCTGCTGCGCGGCCAGATGAGCCAGGGCTACGGGCTGCACCTGTTCGACCCGGACGCCGCCGCGTCCCGGCCCAGCACGGCCACCGTCGTGCCCGGACGGGCGGGCAGGCGCTGCACGGCCTGGCCGATGTCTGTTCGGACGACCACCTGTGGCTGTCGGCGCCGTGTGCGACTGGGTCGCCGAGACCGGGCAGCTGAGCTTCCTGGACGAGATCGTCGGTTTCGCCGATTCGGACGCGGATGCCGCCACGCGCGCCGCCGTGCTGGGCCCCCAGGCGGCGGCCCAGTTCGACCCGGCCCCGGCCAGCGTGTTTGCGCACCTGCTGCGCGCGGTGCAGTTCACCGCCGACCATGTCGGCGCCCACGGCATCGCCCAGGGCCTGCGCGCCGACTGGAACGACTGCCTCAACCTGGGCGGCGGCGAATCGGCGCTGGTCAGCTTCCTGCACGTGTGGGACATTCGCGCACTCATCGGCCTCACGCGGGCGCTGATGGCCGACGGCCGTGATCTGGCTGCACTTTTGTCCCGCCTGGAGGCGATGGCCACCGCCGCGGCGGACGCGTGCGAGCGCGTCCTGTGGGACACCACCGACGCCGACGCCACCCAGGGCTGGTATCTGCGCGGTTTCACGGCCGATGGCCTGGCGATCGGCCCGGCCAGCGGCGTCCGTCCCCAAATCTTCCTGGAGCACATGGCCTGGGCCACGATCGCCGGCGTCGCCTCGCCGCAGCGCGCCCGCGCGAGCCTGGACGCCGTGCACGACCGCCTGGCCAGCCCCTGGGGCCTGCACCTGGTGCAGCCCTGCTTCACGCAGCCGGACGATCGCATCGGCTTCGTGACAAGGGTGTATCCGGGCGTGAAGGAGAACGGCGCCATCTTCAGCCACCCCAACGCCTGGCCCATCATCGCCGAGACCATGCTGGGGCGCGGCGACCGCGCCTTCGAGTACTGGGACGCGCTGCAGCCGTGCCGCCAAAACGACCTGGCCGACATCCGCCGCGCCGAGCCGTACGTCTATGCGCAGTTCGTGTACGGCCGCGACCACGCCCTGTTCGGCCGCGCCGAGAACCCCTGGCTCACGGGCTCGGCCGGGTGGATGTACACGGCCGCCACCCGGTACATCCTCGGCGTGCGCCCCGCGTTCGACCACCTCGTGGTCGATCCGTGCATCCCGTCGGGCTGGGACGGCTTCCGCGTCGAGCGCACCTGGCGCGGTCGGCGGTTCAGCATCGAGGTGCGCAACCCGGACGGCGTCTGTGCCGGCGTGGTGCAGGCGATTGTGGACGGACGTGCCACCGCGCCGGTGCGCGATGAGACGACCGGACGCACGATCACCGTCCTGCCTGCGGACGGGCGCGATCACCACATCGTGATCACGCTGGGATGATCACGATCGCGCGCGGCAGATCAACGCCGACATCAATCTCGTCGTGCCGCCCACGCGCACGCACGATCACCGCTAGGCTGGGCGCAAGTACCTTCTATAGCGTCCCTGCCAATGCTGGCTCGGGCGCGCACTGAAAGGATGCAATGTCCAACCATTTCCACTGGCGTCACGGCAAGAGTGTCGCCATCGCTCTAGTGACGACGGCCCTCCTCGGCTCGTCCGCCTTCCTGTCCATGGGAGCACCGGCTGCACAGGCGGCCACCACACCCATTCCCATCCATCTGTTTACGTTCAATGACTTCCACGGCCGCATCGACGGCGTGACCACGACCAACGCAGACGGCACCAACGTGCTCGTGGATCAGAACGCCGGCACCGCGGGTGCCACGTCGGCCAACTACGGCACCGCGATGAACTTCGCGTACACGCTGGAAACCAACTACTTCAAGGATCCGGACAACTCGATGGTCGTCGGTGCCGGCGACAACATCGGTGCCTCCGAGTTCGCCTCGGCGATCGCCAACGACAAGCCGACCATTGACATGCTCAACCAGTTCGCCGAGGTCATGAACTTCAAGGCGTCCACGGCTGGCAACCACGAGTTCGACGGCAGCTGGAACGTGTTGAAGAACACGGTCATCAACCAATGGATCGGCGACTCGGGCTGGGAGTACATCACGGCCAACGTCGTCGACAAGACGACGCAACAGCCCGTGTTGCCGCCGTATGAGATCTACACGCTGGGCAACGGACTGAAGGTGGCCATGATCGGCGCTACCACGCAGGCCACGCCGGCCCTGGTCGACCCGAGCGGTGTTTCGAGCCTTGACTTCCTCGACCCGGTCGACTCCGTCAACAAGTACGCCAAGCAGCTTGAGGCTCTGCCGGCGAGCGACCCGGACCATCCGGATGTCATCATCGCCGTCTATCACGAGGGCTCGCCCGACTCCGGCGTGGGTGCCGGGGCCGCCGACCTGACGCAGGCCGAGTCTGACAGCGCGGTGTTCACCAAGATCGTCAACGACACCGATCCGGGCGTCAGCGCCATCGTCACCGCACACACGCACGAGCAGTACACCTACAACGACACCGACCCGTCGCACTCGTCCGTCGTCAACGGCCGCCCGATCATCCAGACCGGCTGCTACGGCGCCAACGTCGGCGACATCGAGCTGACGTACGACCCGGACACCAAGGTCGTCACCAATGTCGGCAACAGCAACATCCCGAGCGTGATCCCGGCCGGCACCACAGTGGCCGACTTCGCCAACACGGGCAACCTGAGCGCGGTGGCGCAGAGCCTGGCCGACGCACTGGCGACCGCCAACGTGCTGGGCAACCAGACCGTCGGCAAGGTTTCCTCCGACGTCACGACGGCCTACCAGGGCGGCCAGTGGGCCTCCAACGGATCCGGCCAGACGACCTACCAGCAGACCGCGGCCCAGGCGGCCAGCAGTCCTCTCGCGGGCCGCGATGACCGCGCCAACGAGTCTGCGATGGCCACGATGGTGGCCAACGCGTTCCTGTACACGGCCAACAGCTCGGAGAACGTGCCCAACCACAACTTCGACATCGGCATCATCAACGCCGGCGGCGGGCTGCGCGACGAGATGCTGCTGAGCATGGACACCACCGGCAAGGGCCTCATCAGCTACGCCGAGGCCAACGCCGTGCTGCCGTTCGACAACGACCTGATGACGCTGTCGCTGACCGGCGCGCAGTTCAAGGAGTTCCTGGAGGAGCAGTGGCAGACGGTCGACAACACGGGCACGCCGTACGGCGCCCACCCGTTCCTAGCCACCGGCCTGTCGTCCAATGTGACGTTCACCGTGAAGACGGACGTCGGCACGGCCCAGGCCTGCGTGTATGACCTGAACACCGCTACCGCGGTCTCGGGCCAGACCACGCCCTGCACGTGGGACGGCTCGAACAGCAACATCACGTCGGTGTGGGTCAACGGCCAGCCTCTGGACATGAACAAGCGCTACAACATCTTGACCATCTCGTTCCTGCCCAGCGGTGGCGACCACTACCGCGCCATGACGCAGGCCGAGGGCCCGGTCGGGCCGGACGGCGTCACGACCACGTCGCCCCAGCCGCTCGACACCGGCCTGCTCGACCGCGACGCCTGGATCAACTACCTGATGACCGCGTCCGGCATGACCCAGGTCAACGGCACGCCGACCAAGGCCGTCAGCCCTGACTACGCTCGCCAGTCGGTCGTCGTCACCAACCAGTCGCCGGCCGCAGCGCCGATGACCGCCGCCACCGTGACCGCGGGCCAGACCGTCAGCGCGACGTTCTCGCGCCTCGACCTGACCTCGCTCGGCAGCCCGGCCAACACCACGCTGGACACCTACCTGGTGCCCAACGCCCAGGCTGCGCTCGCCGCGCCGACCGCTGCCTCGCTGCTCGTCACGCCGACGCCGACCCCGGTGCCGGCCGCGAGCTTCAAGCTCGGCACCGTGTCCGTCACGGCCCCCGGTGACACCGCGGGCTGCACGGCGGCGGGCG
>WRGV01000215.1 GCA_009787035.1 Propionibacteriaceae bacterium
AGAGCTGGCTGTCGGCGGCGTCCTTCCAGGAGACGACGAAGGTGCTGACCGATGCGGCGATCCATGGCAAGACCGACAAGCTGGTCGGCCTGAAGGAGAACGTCATCCTCGGCAAGCTGATCCCGGCCGGCACCGGCCTGGATCGTTACCGCAACATCCGGGTGGCCCCGACGGCCGAGGCGCAGGAGCACGCGTTCAGCGTGAACTACGACGCCTTCGACTACAACTTCGGTCAGGGCAGCGGCATGCCGCTCGACGATCTGGATTTCGGCGACCTGCGGTAATCCCACACTGACAAGCACAGACACCCGGCGGGGGCCATTAGGTCCCACCGGGTGTCTGTGTGTTTGGATGGGGTGTGGTTGAGTGAAAGAGGACGGGCAAGTTGTCGCGTTCTGCCGTGAGCGGGTTATTGGCTTCGAACTCTTGACAACTTGCCGGGGGAAGTGGGTAGCCTGGTGGCAGGTTGTGATTCCCGAAATGTCATGACCCCCCGTCGCACCCGTGGAACAGGTTGCTGCTTGGCAATGCAGTCTCCTGCTTAGCGGATCCAATCAGTGATCACAGAGGAGGATTCGCGTCTCATATCATCAGCAAAGCTGTTGCCGCTGTTGCGGTGGCAGGGGCGCTGCTGGCCGGAGTTGGGCCCCCGGCATTGGCTCTGCTGCGGCACTCAGTCGGCACCATCGTGGCCAGCAACGTGAATGCCCGCCGGCGTGTACTACCAGTTCGATGTTGCCTACCCTGGGCGTTCGTACGCCTACGGCACGCAGTGGACGGGCACGCTCAGGGTTCCGGGAGGAACCACGGGCCACTTGGCCCTCAGGAACGATGGGTACGGCTTCAAGACGGTGCTGACGATCTCAGGAAGGTCTCAGTACTTCAACTGGGTGGTCGGTCCGGGCGACACCATCTACAACAACACATCTCAGGCAGAAGTCTGCAAGACTGTCAACTGGTGGTTTGACACCTGCACAAAGACGCCCAACTACCAGCGTGGCTGACTCGGGCGTCACGCCCAACTCGGACAGTGGCAGGACAGCAACCTTTCGTAGGTATATTGCCCTGCCGCTTTCCTGTGTCGATATTGGAGGAATTCTGTGGCATCTCATTATGACGTTATCCTGCGTTCTTCCGGTTTGGGGGTGTCCTTGGGGGGAAGAAGAGTTCTTTCCTGCGTTGATCTAGCAATTGCTCCGCAGGAAATCGTTGCCGTGCAGGGTACATCCGGTTCGGGGAAGACGACTCTCTTGCGCGTTCTTGCTGGGATCCAGCTGCCGGATGTCGGGACCGTTATGTTCGATGATGAGAATCTGACCGCGATGTCAGACGAGCAGCGAAGCGCACTCCGGCTTCGCGAGTTTGGTTTCGTCTTCCAGTTTGGGGATCTGGTGCCTGAGTTGACACTGTGGGAGAATATCGCGCTTCCTCTGGAGTTCCTTGGCGTGCCGGCCCGTGATCGCAAGGATCGCGTTGATGAACTCGTCCGATCGGTGGGCCTTGACAGGTGTTGTGAGCAACTGCCGCATACGGTCTCGGGTGGTGAGCGGCAGCGAGCAGCGGTGGCCCGCGCGCTGGTGCACCGTCCTCATGTGGTCTTTGCGGATGAGCCGACTGGCTCGTTGGATACGGCTGCCCGAGACACGGTACTGTCGATGCTGGCTTCGATGGCGCAGCAATTCGCCTGCGCACTTTTCGTTGTAACCCATGATCCATGGGTTGCCCATCAGTGCGACCGCATCGTCGAACTGGTTGACGGCAGATTGGTTGAGCACCCGCGATGAGGAGGACGTCGACCGGAGAAGGCGTCATGAAGCCGCATGGGTTGTGGAAGCTGCTCGCCAAGATCATGTGGGGCGCTGGGCCGCGCGACCGTCTGCGGCTGGTGCTCCAAGTTGTAGCAGTGGCGCTCGCTGTCATCTGCGCCTTGCTGGCCTTCACCATGCCGATGGTGTTCGCCGCGGAGCAGCAGCGTCTGGCGGATCGACAACCTGTGTGGGTGCAGCCAAACAGTGATGGCACTACGTCGGCAACGGGGGTGACACTCAGGCAGAGTGATGAGCTCTACCAGGGGCAGGTGCTCAGTATCTGGCAGCTAACTGTAGGTCCGACGCGTGTAGCCCTGCCGCCGGGCCTGACGAGGTGGCCTGCTCCAAATCACTTGGTACTGTCGCCCCGCCTGCTTCAGGATTACCGAGCGGATCCTGCGGTGCGCGCTCGTCTGCCTGGTGTGGTCGACGGCACCATTCAACCCGCTGGGCTGGCGAATCCGAATGAGCTGTTTGCCTGGAGCGGGGCGGATGGCGGTTCGGGTGCTCCTGTCGCATCATTTGGTACTTCTGTAGCGGGAGCCGCGGGTATCGCGCCAGACGGCGGTGGCATCTCTGCAACGGTGGAATTGATCATACTTGTCGGTCTTCCATTGGTTGGTTTCGCGGCGGCAGCATCTCGGATGGCGGCGGGGACCAGACGGGCTCGGACTTCGACGTTGCGGCTCATTGGGCTGTCAGACGCCGATTGTAGACGGCTAAACGGACGGCTGCTTGCGTTCGTATCGACGATCGGCGCCGCGTTGGGTTGTCTGGCATATCAGCCAATCTCAACTCTGATAGGTCGGTCGGGGGTGACGGGTCTGTCTTGGTTCAGTTCAGACACCAGGATCTGGTGGCCTGTGTTGGTCTTGATCGTTGTGGCCCTGGCCGCTCTTGGGCGCAGTGTTGGCGCGGCTACCGTTCGTGGCACCCTCGACATCCGGTCGACGACAACAACCCGAGTATCGAGGCGATGGCTACTGCTGGCAGCGGCATGCGGTGGCGTGTGTCTGGTTTATCTGGCTTGGACGTGGTGGGCGCGCAGCGGTACTGATCTGCAGACTGCTGCCTCGGCGCATCCGCAGCCTGTTCTTGTTGCGACGGTGGTCCTTGTCGTAGCGATGCTCATCTGTATCTCCTGGCTTTCGGATAAGGTGTCGGAGTGGTGGGTGCGGCGCATGAAGCGCGCCGCGACGGTCAGACTGGGGTTGAGGTTAGCGAGACTGAAGCCTTCCGGGACGGTGATCGCGCTCGCCGCCATTGGCTTGATGATCACGGTCGCAAGCCTGTCTTCAGCGCTCATGCAGATTGCTGTCACGCTGGCTTCGGGCGCAGATCAACCGATCCAAGTCTACGTGGCTGCCCGTGGCCTTCCACCAAACCAACAGCGAGTTCTGAGCAGCCTGCTGAGTACAGTGAGCTATCCGGCGTACGCGCAGACTGGTGGGCAGGCGGGAGCGGAAGCTGACTCGGCTGATGTGTCGATATTGGTTGGCACGTGTAGTGGGGTTCAAGTCATGACTGGCCCGCTGGACCAGTGCACATCTGGTCCCGTCTTGGTGACAAGTCCATCTGCTCCGACCGCTGCGAATGTGCCATCGGCTCCGTCCCTTCATGCAGGAGACACGTTGAGGATTCCTTTGTCAGCAGGTGGAGTCGCGGAAGTACCCGTACCGAGTCGGACCCTGTCGGTGGATCAACTCGGTGTGGGGGGCACGGTTATCTTTCCGCCAGCAGCGGCCACGTGGCTTGCTGAAGTCGCAAGTGTTGACTTCATGTTCCTTGTGCCCAACGATGAGAAAAGCTACGACACGTTGGTCGGCACTCTCGCTCAGCAGGTGCCGAATGCCACTATCTCGACGAGCATGGGTGATCCCCAGGCGCGGGAGACTTGGCGGCAACAGCGGAGCCTGCTGAATGTCGCTACCGCTGTCGGCTTCGTGTTCTGCCTGCTCTCGCTGGTGCTCTTGGGTATCGGCATGGGGCAGGATCAGGCGCGATCGTTGACGTCGTTGCAACTTGTGGGTGTGACTAGAGGAAGGCTCCGATGTGCCGTGGCTCTGAGCAAGGCATTCCCCGTCGTGATTGCTACGGTGGGGCTGGTGGTGATTGCCGGCCTGTCTGGGCAGGCTCTGTTGGCCGTGGCCGGACTTGGCGGAAACCTTCGAGGGATGCTGTGGTGGGAGTCAGCAGTGTTTGCACTAGTCGGAATCGCTGTTGCCGCCGTAATGGGTGCAGCATTGGTCGGTAAACTTGACTTGAGTCAGCCAGACGTTCGGGAGTGACTGAGCCAGGTGACGGATCACGTGACTGTGACGTAGAGCTGGCTGTCGGCGGCGTCCTTCCAGGAGACGACGAAGGTGCTGACCGATGCGGCGATCCATGGCAAGACCGACAAGCTGGTCGGC
>WRGV01000216.1 GCA_009787035.1 Propionibacteriaceae bacterium
CGGGGCTGTCGAGCCGCGACGGCCGGAGCTGGCGGGAGCTCGTGGTGGGGAGCACGCCTTGGCGGTGCGGGCTACGCTCGCTGTGAGTGTCGCTCGTTGGCGCTCAGGAGGGAATCGCCGTGTCCATGCAGACTGTACCTACCAGGCGATGTGGCATCCCGTGCGGCGTCAAGACGCGCGGGCGTGCGCTGTTCCTGCTGATCGGGGGCATTGCGCTGATGGCGCTGATCTCGCTGCTGTGGGCGGCGACCGGCACCCTGTTCTGGTTCTTCGGTCTGCTGGGTGTCGTCGTGACGGCCATCGGCTGTCGGTCGCTGCGCATCCGCCGGTGGGAGCATCCGGAGGCCGCGATGGACGATACCTGCCCGCTGCCCGTCGCGTAGCCGGAGGTTTCCGGCCCGGCGCCGCGTCGTCTGGGCTGTCTGGGAGGGCCGGTTGGCTACGGAAGTGGGACAACCGTGATGCCAGAGGTCGGTTTTGGGCCATTTTCCATGCGAATCAGGCATCTGGCCGGACCGTTGTCCCATTGTGCGGGTTCCGCGCGGGCGTGGCGACCGCTCAGATGTCGATGTCCTCGTACGACCTGGGGTCGTCGGAAGGTTCGAGGTGTGCCGTCACGCGCAGATCGGGCATGGCGGCGACGAGGGCGTCGGTGAGGTCTTCGCAGAGGTTGTGGCCCTGGGTGACGGTCCAGTTGCCGGGGACGAGCACGTGGAGGGACAGGAAGCTGCGGTTGCCGGCCACGCGGGTGCGCACGGCGTGAAACTGCGCGCCGCGCTTGCGGCGGTATTCGTCCAAAATCTCGTCGATAGCCGCAAGTTCTTGGGCGGGAAGCGCTGCATCCATCAGGTTGTTCACCGAATCGCGGATGAGTCGGAAGCCCGTCCAGCAGATGTTGATGCCCGCGAGCAGGGCGACGATCGGGTCGAGCACGGCCACGTGCGTCAGCGCGACGAGCAGCACGCCGACGAGCACGGCGGCCGAGGTCATGACGTCGGTCATCAGGTGCTTGCCGTCGGCGATGAGCGTGGCCGATCCCTCCTGGCGTCCCTTGCGCAGCAGCACGAGCGCGACGGCGAGGTTGACGAACGACGCGGCGACGCTGATCGCCAGGCCCAGGCCCAGGCGCTCGGGCATCGTCGGCGTGATCATGCGCCGGATGGCCTCCGTGATGATGAACGCGGCCGCCACGAAGATCATCGCGCCCTCGACCATCGCCGAGAAGTATTCGGCCTTGCTGTGGCCGAAAGGATGTCCCGCATCCGGCGGCTGGATGGCCACGTGCAACGCCAGCAGCGCCACGATCGCGGCGACGAGATTGACCAGCGACTCGGCGGCGTCCGACAGCAGGCCCACCGAGCCGGTCATCAGCGCGGCCGTCCCCTTGATGGCGATCGTCACGAGCGCGGCGCCGATCGACAGCCACGCGAACCGGGTCAGGTCGACGGGCGGCCGGTAGCGCTGCGGTGGGAGGTCGTGGGACATGGCGTTCAGCCTCAGCCCGCCTGGCGCGCGGCCTGGACGGCGTTGGGGAACGTGGTCGACACGAAGGAGTTCCACTCGTCCGGCTGCGCGTCGTACGCGTACACCAAGATGTTGTTCACCAGGGCCAGGTTGACCACGTGCGAGCTGGCGTCCGAGGGGTCGGTCTCCGTGAGCGTCCACGTCTGGACGTCGCCGGACGTCCCCGTGCTCTGCTGCGGCGCGAAGCCCGTCTGGGAATCGCACGTCTGGGTCGCGTTGGCCGCGGCCAGGGCGTCGTCAGTGGTGGTGAAGTTGAGGACGTACATGCCCGCGCCCCCCAACGCGCCGGTCGAGGCGGCGCCCGACACCAGCGCGCTCGCATCGAGGGCCTGGTAGGCGGGACACTGCTGGATGTCCGTCATCGCCACGTTGCGCTCGAACTGGAACTGCGGGATCGAGCTGTCGGCGGGCAGCTGCACGTTGACCAAGTTCAGGAACTGCGCCTGCGTCAGCGGCTGCGCGCGGTGCTGGTTCCAGGCGCCGATCCCCACGGCGATGAGGGCGATCACCAGCACGATCACGCCGATGACAACCCCGGGCCGATGGCGGCGGCGCACCGGGGCTGTCGGCATCACCGGCGCGTACTGCATGCCCATGGGGGCGTACTGAGGTCCGGCGTACGTGTCCGTCGGCACCGTCTGGCCCGCCGCCCGAGCGGCGTACGGATCGAACGGCGCATCCTGCGGCGCCGGGGCGGACGGCGGCGCGGCGTACGTCCCCGCCGGCGGGAAGGCGGGGGCGGGCGGCACCGGGATGGGGGCGGACGGCGGCGTCCACAATCCGGTCGGCGGCGCGATCGGCTGCCCGGACGGAAGGCGGTAGAACACCCAGCCAGCGGGGGCGGGCGGCCATGCGGGATCGGGCATCCAGCCGGCCTGCGGCAGCCAGCCCGACGGGGGCGGGGGCCAGCCCGGCGCGGGGCAGAAAACGATCGGATTCATGGATGCTCCTAGCAGTTGCCGACAGGTGCAGGGGTGGCTGCGGGTGTCCGTCCCAGCGTAGTCGTACCGTGCGTTTGTGTGTTCCTCGTCGCGATGACGCGCGCCCCCGCGCCGGTGCCCCACGGGGGTCGTCAGGGGTGGGCCGTATCATCGGACATATGGCAGGACATGGATGGTTCGACTTTCTGACCCGGTTCAGGTCGGATGCCGAGGAGCAGGTGCAGGGTCTGGTGCTGTCCGGGGGCGGCTCGCGCGTGAGCTTCCAGCTCGGCGCGCTGGAGTACCTGTACGGGCACGACATCATCGCGCCGACGCGCATCGTCGGCACCTCCGGCGGCTCGATCGTCGCCGCGATGCTGGCGCAGTCGGCCGATCCGGCCAAACAGGCCGAGGCGCTGGCCGAGCTCGGCCGCTACTGGATGGCGATGACCTCACCCGACGAGATGTTCGCCGAGCAGGCCTGGTTCACGCGGCTGCGCTCGCAGGCCGGCGACCTGATGGGCCTGCTGGGCGGCAGCGAATCGGCGGCCGCACATCCGTCCACAAGCGCGGATGAAGACCCGGTCGACTCCGAGACCAGGATCCGCCAGGCGATGGCCGACGATCCGTCCCGCGACGTCAGCTGGACGGCCTCGCAGGCCTGGACGCTGCTGTCGTCCCTGCCCAGGATCGGACGGACGGGCGTCAGCCTGGCCAGTTCGGTGCGGGGCGCCAGCCTGACGCAGTCGATGTACCGGCCGGGCCCGATCGTCGAGCGGTTGCTCTACCAGAGCTCGTTCGACTCGGCCAGCGTGCGCACGTCGGGCGTCGAACTGCGCATCGCCATGGTGGGCCTCAACAGCGGGGAGCTGCACTACATGCGCCAGGACGGACGGCTCGTCGACCGCTTCGACGCGCCCCTGCCGGACGTCGAGCAGACGTACGACATCGAGCTGGGCATCTGGGCGTCGTGCGCGATCCCCGGCGTCTTCAAGCCCGTGGCGCTCGGCAACGAGCAGTACGTGGACGGCGGCGTGCGCGAGAACGTCCCGGTCGAGATGGCCGTGAGCGGACTGGGCGTGACGCGTCCGTACGTCGTGGTCGCCTCGCCGCTGGGCGTGCATGCGGACGACTACGCCGACCGCGACATCATCTCGACGCTCGTGCGCGCCAACTTCATCACCAGCGACGAGGCGGAGGCCGACGAGGTCGAATGGGCTCGCAGCGCCGGCGCCATCGTGATCGATCCGGTGGTCAACGTGCACGATTCCATGACCGTCGTGCCCGAACTGCTGCGCATGAACCGTGACTACGGCTACATGCGGGCCGCCGAGGAGGTGCTCGGCGTGGCCGAGGCCGGCGTCGCCAACCGCATGGCGCAGGCGCGTCTGGACGCCTGGCGCCTGATGAGCGAGCCCGAGGACGAGCCCGCCGTGCCTCCGACCGTCGAGGACGTGCAGGCCGCCTATGCCCATGTCCGCGCCCTCGTGGCCTCCTGTGATTCTGCCCTATTACCCCCCACCTCCGACACCTGGGGCTACGAAGCCGGGTAGCCACGACGCTGGCGGTGTCGCGCTTCGGCTTGCGTGTGTCCAACACGCGGCGCCTCGCGCTCCTAGCCAGCGTCGCGGCTACGTGTGGTGGTGGCAGGCGGGAGGCTGCGCCTCCTTGGGGTTGCCACGACGCTGGCGGCGTCGCGCTTCGGCTTGCGTGTGTCCAACACGCGGCGCCTCGCGCTCCTGGCCAGCCCCGCGGCTAC
>WRGV01000217.1 GCA_009787035.1 Propionibacteriaceae bacterium
ACTTCCGCAACTGGAAGATGTCGGCCGCGGCCATGATCGCCCTGGTGCACGACCTGATCATCACGATCGGCATCTACGCGCTGGTCGGCTTCGCCGTAACACCGGCCACCGTCACCGGCGTGCTGACGATCTTGGGCTACTCGCTGTACGACACGGTGGTGGTCTTCGACAAGGTGCGCGAGAACTCGATGGACATCACGCGGCAGGATGTGACATATTCGCAGGCCGCCGACCTGGCCGTCAACCAGGTGTTCGTGCGGTCGATCAACACGACGATCATCGCCGTGCTGCCCGTGGCGGCCATCCTGTTCGCCGGTGTCGTCTGGCTGGGCGGGCAGGGCCCGCTGCCCGACCTGGGCCTGGCCATGCTCGTCGGCATCATCACGGGCGCCTGGTCGTCGATCTTCATCGCGACGCCGCTGCTGTGCCAGTTCAAGGAACGCGAGCCAGCGATGCGCGCGCACCGCGCCGCGCTGGCCAAGCATGCCGCCCGCGCGCAGGCCCGCATCGAGGCGACCGTCGTGGAGGCCACGGCCCCGGTCACGTTGGCCGGCCCGGCTAACCTTGTGGTCACCGCGGCTCCGGTCATCGCGCGTCCCAGTGACGCGCAGGCAGCCGGTCGTCCGCAGCCCGTGCGCGCCTCGCGCAGCCAGCGGAAGAAGTGAACATGGCAGACAATGTCGACAAGATCGGCAAGTTCGTCCGGAACATTCCCGACTTTCCCAAGCCGGGCATCCAGTTCAAGGACATCACACCTCTGCTCGCGTCGCCGTCCGGCTTCAAGCTGGCTCTGGACGCGATGATGGCGCAGGTGCCCGACGACATCGGTGTGGTCGCGGGCGTGGAGTCCCGCGGCTTCATCTTCGGCGTGCCGCTGGCGATGGCGCTGGGCGTGGGTTTCGTGCCGGTGCGCAAGCCGGGCAAGCTGCCCGGGCCGACGTACGAGGAGAGCTTCGACCTGGAGTACGGCAGCAGCGTGCTGTCCATCCACCAGGATGCGCTCAAGCCGGGGCAGAAGGTGCTGCTGGTGGACGACCTGCTCGCCAGCGGCGGCACGCTGATCGCGGCGGCCAACCTGGTGCGTCGGGCGAACGCCGTGCCCGCCCACGTGAGCGTGCTGCTGGAGCTGTCCGCCCAAGGCGGCCGCGCCCAGCTGGCCAAGGCGGGCCTGACGAGCGTCTCCAGCGTGCTCGCCTACTGAGCAGCTTGGTTGAGCCCGGCGCGGCTGATCGTCCGTAGAAGATATTTGCGACTGGCCGGACGTTGATTCTTTGGGATTGGACCCTGCCTCGGCGTAGGGATGCTATGCTCAATGAACTTCGTGTCCCTGACACGAGGCATGACTTCAGCGATGAGGTCGTCGACGTACCTCCTACACCCCAAAGGACTACGGCAATGAGAAGGCATTTCGCGTGGTATAGGTTGCTCAGTCTGTTGTGTGCGTCCGTGGTGTCCTTCGCCTTCGCGGGCGAAGCCACCGCAGCCGGAACGCCGACGATGGTGGTGGTCACATTCAAGGCCAACTACACGGGTGGGGCAGACTTCAACCGGACGTGGGCGAGCGGCACCGATCAGGTGCTGCCTTCGACATCGACTCGGAGCGGGTACATGTTCAAGGGCTGGGCAACCAGCAGCAGCGCCACTAGCGGGAAGGCTGCGGGGACCAAAGTCCGCATCACCGGAGGCGCGGTCTACTACGGCACATGGTCGCCGACGAAGATCTCGGTTTCGGCGGCTGTTTCGGGGACGCCGTCGGTGGGATCGAGCGTGTCGGCGACGTCGAATGTGCCGGCGGGGTGGACGTCGAAGTACCAGTGGTACGTCGGCGGCACGGCGGTGTCGGGGGAGACGGCGTCGTCGTATGTGATTCCGGTGTGGGGTCTGGGTTCGACGGTGTCGGTCAAGGTGACGGCATCCTGCTCGGGGTGCACGACCAGTTCGGGCACGTCGTCGTCGCGGTCGATCACGACGAGTTCGACGGGGACGACGCCGAAGCTCAGCGGGACCCCCATACAGGGCAAGAAGCTGACAGCGACTGCGGTGTTGACGACGGGCTGGAATATGACGTCGTACCAGTGGTTGCGCAACGGTTCGGTGATCAGCGGTGCGCGGTCGATGACGTACACGCTGTCGTCGGCGGATGTGGGCAAGAAGATCAGTGTGCGTCTGGGCTACACGCGCTCGGGCTACTACGGCCTGATGGGAACCTCGGCGGTCGCGACCGCGGCGGCCTCCACGATCTCGGTGACTGCGGGTGTTTCGGGCAACGTAGCGGTGGGCTCGACGGTGACAGCGACGTCGAATGTGCCGGCGGGGTGGACGTCGAAGTACCAGTGGTACGTCGGCGGCACGGCGGTGTCGAGCGCGACGTCGTCATCGTACGTGATCCCGGTGTGGGGTCTGGGTTCGACGGTGTCGGTCAAGGTGACGGCCTCGCGGTCAGGGTACGTGACCAGCTCAGGCACGTCGCCGGCGAAGGCGATCCAGGCGAGCTCGACGTTGGCGCTGCCGACGATCAGCGGAACACCGGTTGAGGGCAGCACGCTGCGGGCGAACGCCGTGTTGACGGCGGGCTGGAACACGACATCGTACCAGTGGTTGCGCAACGGTTCGGTCATCGGCGGTGCCCGTTCGGCGGCGTACACGCTGTCGTCGGCCGATGCCGGCAAGAAGATCAGCGTGCGGCTGGGCTACACGCGCTCGGGCTACTACGGCACGATGGGCACATCTGCGGCCGTGACCGTCGACCGATTCCTGGCCTGCCAGAAGACCCCGACTGGCGGGACGGCTACCGACAAGCTGATCTGCGACCTGGCCATCACCATGAAGGATAACAAGACCGCGCACGTGGAGTTCACCCTCCGCGCGAACCTGAGCGCTCAGTCACCCGTGTACCTCACCATCTTGGCGATCAAGGGAGTGGCACCTGGCCGTGGCGATATTCTCGCGAAGCGGACGGTGACCTCGGGTTACGCGGGACAGCGCATCTCGCTCGATGCGCCGCTGGCGCAGGCGGTGACGGCGCAGATGTTCGCTCCGGGTCTATACATCCGCGCCGTGGCATACACGGCAGGAGCAAACGATCAGCAAGACCAGGTGCTCGTGATCACCGTGAAGAATCCCGAAGTGAGCACCCAGACGGTGACGCCGCAACAACAGATCGAGCAGACCGTGCTGGTGGCGGCACCGTCGGTATTGCTCACCGCAGCTGGCATGGTGCTCTTGGTCTTCCCTCCTACGGGACTTGTCATCGGGGCAACCCTGGCTCTTGGGGGAGTGGGCGTTGTGTTGGCCGTGGTCTCGGCGAACAACAGCCAGTGCGGCATCAGCGCCGGTGACCGGTTGACCATGATCTACAGGTACGATGCCGATCCGACCGGAACCAAGATTCGAGTGACCGTCACGACTCAGGTCGTTTCCGCCAACGGGTACTGCAGTCTGAGCGGATTCACCGACATCGGCTGATTGCGCGGGTGCCTGGCAGGCAAGTGCTGGAGGCTGCTTGCCGCGGGGGTCAGTGACTGCACCCGGCAGCCAGCGTCACGGCGATGGCGTCTGTCTGTGCCAGTGAGAAGTCGGTGTGCTTGTGTGCGCATTCGACGCGGTAGTCGCCCAGGAAGCCGTGTAGGTCGAAGCGTCCGTCGTCATCCGTGCGGACGGACGTGGGGCCGATCCACCACTCACCCTTGATCAGCGCGTGGAGCGCGTCGTACGCCGGCTTGCGCGTGCCGTCGGCGCGCAGCAGACCGATGGGCGCGCCGAGCCAGGCGCCGGCGTCACACAGGCCCCAATACGTGATCGCTTGGACGGACGGCTCGGCCAGCAGGCAGCGGTAGTGGCGCACGATCTCGTCAGCCTGGCGGGCCTCGCCCTCGGGCGTGCTCGGCCAGGATGCGACCTGGTAGTCGTTGAGGTCGACGATCTCGGGTGGCATCAGGTGGCCGGAGACGAGCGAGGTCTCGGTCATGTGGATCGGCAGGCCGAGGCGAGCGAAGCGCTGGACGATTTCGGAGAGGGCATCCTCGCCGCGGAAGCCCTGGTGCATGTGTGTCTGCAGGCCGATGGCGTCGAGGGGCAGTCCGGCATCCAGCGCGTCCTCGATGACGCGCTCGAACGCGGGGGACAGGTCGAAGTCGTTGAGCACCAGCGTCGCGGCCGGGTCGGCGGCGCGGGCGGTGTC
>WRGV01000218.1 GCA_009787035.1 Propionibacteriaceae bacterium
CGGGCTGGGCTTCGACACGGCCACCGAGGTCGGGCTGCTCGCGCTGACCGGCGGCGCCGCGGCGCTGGCGCTGCCGTGGTATGCGATCCTGTCCCTTCCGCTGATCTTCGCCGCCGGCATGAGCCTGTTCGACACGCTGGACGGCACGTTCATGAACTACGTCTACCGCTGGGCCTTCAACCAGCCGCTGCGCAAGCTGTACTACAACCTGGTCGTGACCGGCGTCTCCATCGTCTTCGCGCTCGGCATCGGCACCGTCGAGGCATCGTCCCTGCTCGCCGACAAGCTCGCCATCACCACCGGCCCACTGGCCGCCCTCGGGTCGCTCGACCTCACCCACGTCGGCTTCTTCCTGGTCGGCGGCTTCGCCGTCGTCGCGCTGATCGTCTTCTGGCGCTCACACCGGCAAACCGCCAAGCTGACGCAACCTCGTTCTCGCGACTGAACAGTGTGGCCATCGGCCGAATCCGCACTCATACTGACGTTTGGGCATCACTGGCCCCCCCGAAACGAGAGCGCAGTTTCGGATGAGCCAGTCATCCACAGAGCAGTCGTCGTTGCGTCCAGACCTACCCTCACTGTCGTCACCTGAGCACGAACCCTTGACCCCACACCGAAACCCCGCGGCGCCCCGAGAATGCTAGGCTGTGTCTCAATAATAAGGACAGTTGCCACATATCCTCCAGGGGGAATCGCGCATGCCCGTGTTCCAGGAACCGCCACTCGCCCCCCGCGACCGCGCCGTGATCGACGAGATCATNGCCATGCGCAGCGCACTGGCGAGCGATTTACGCACACCCAGCCGCTGGAGCGGCGGCCTGCGCCGGACCGCGGAGGCCCGTGCCATTCAGGCGTCCAACAGCATCGAGGGCTACACCGTCGATCACGCTGACGCACTCGCGGCCGTCGACAACGAGCCCGCGTCCAACGCCGACCTGATCACGTGGCGTGAGATTCAGGGCTATCGGCGAGTGCTCACGTTCGTCATCAACGTCGCGACCCAGGATGGCACACCGATCGATGAAAGCACGCTGCGCTCCATGCATTTCATGCTGCTCGAACACGATCTGGCCAAGTCGCCCGGACGATATCGCACCGGCCCGATCTACGTCAGCGGCGCAGACGGCGTCGTCTACACGGCTCCCGATGCCGAGCAGGTACCCAGCCTCATGGGTGAGTTGGTGACACAGTTGCGGACCTCGCGGGCCGATCTGCTTGTCGCGGCCGCCATGGCGCATCTCAACCTCGTGATGATCCACCCGTTCCGAGATGGCAATGGGCGGATGGCGCGGGCACTCCAAACACTCGTACTCGGGCGCGACGGAGCGCTCGATCCTGCCTTTGGCAGCATCGAGGAGTGGCTGGGACGCAACACCCCGGACTACTACGCCGTCCTCGCCGCCACCGGGGCCGGGGGATGGAACCCGCAGCGCAGTGCATTGCTCTGGGTCAGGTTCAACCTCCGCGCTTATCACATGCAGGCCCAGACCATCACTCGGCGCCTCGCCGAGGCGTCCCAACAATGGGCCGCGATCGATCAACTGGTTGCCGACCGCGGATTGCCCGAACGCATGGCCGAGGGAATCTTCGATGCCTGGCTTGGCTACCGGGTCACACGCCCGATCTATGCCCAACGATCGGGCGTGGACGATCGCACGGCAAGCCGCGACCTGGCGCGGCTGTCCGACGAAGGTATCCTCACGGCGTACGGGCAGACCAGGGGACGCTTCTATCTGGCTGGACCGCAGCTGCGCGAGGCCCGGGAAATCCCGCACCGGCATCGCACGCCCTTGACCGACCCATACCCGGATCTTCCGACCACCATCGCTGCCGCCGCACGCCAAGCTACGTCGCCGACCGCGGACATCCCCTTGCCAGACGATGACGCCCCCCAGAACGAAGCAGTGTCCTGATGTCCTCATGATTAGGACATCAGGACACTGGCAGCATGGCACCGATGATGTCCGCGCCCAACGCTGCGAAGGTATCGATGGACTCCTTCACGGACTGCCCGTCCGGGACCTGTATCGCGAAGCCGTGCCGCACCAGCACGCAGTCGCCGGTGACCGATGAGCAGACGCCGCCCTGCCCGAGGCGGTGCAGCCGCTAGGATTGCCCAAGCGTTTTCGCAACCCGAAAGGATCCCCACATGCCGACTCCCAGCCCGTGGTGGAGCGCCGCCGCCCTTGTCGTCTATTTCGCCTTCATGCTGCTGCTGGGCTACCTGGCGTACCGGCACACCAAGAGCCTGGGCGACTACATCCTGGGCGGACGCCAGCTGCCGCCGGCCGTCGCGGCCTTGAGCGCCGGCGCGGCCGACATGTCCGGCTGGCTGCTGATGGGCCTGCCCGGGGCGCTGTACGTGTCGGGGCTGACCAGCGCCTGGATGTCCATCGGCCTGCTCATCGGCGCCTGGTGCAACTGGCGGTTCGTGGCGCCCCGGCTGCGCGCATACACCGAAGTCGCCGGCGATTCGCTGACGATTCCGACGTTCTTCGACCGCCGCTTCTCGGACGGCAAACATGCGCTGCGCGCCGCGTCCGGCATCATCATCTTGGTGTTCTTCACGTTCTACGTCTGCTCGGGCATGGTTGCCGCGGGCACGTTCATGCACACCACGTTCGGCATGGGCTCGTGGTGGGGCATCCTGATCGTCGGCGGCATCGTGTTGATCTACACCACCTTCGGCGGGTTCCTCGGGGCCACCTGGACNGACGTCGCGCAGGGCGTCTTGATGCTCGCCGCGCTGATCGTCGTGCCGATCATGGCGATCGTCCACATGGGCGGCTGGTCGGCGGTCAAGGCCGCGGTCGAGGCGTCGGTGATCCCGCAGGCCGGTTCGGTGGACGGGCCGAACCTGTTCTCGTTCATCGCCGGGGCGACGGTGCTCGGCGTCATTTCGGCCGCCGCCTGGGGGCTGGGCTACTTCGGACAGCCGCACATCATCGTCCGGTTCATGGCCTTGAAAACCCCGCAATCGGCGACGTTCGGACGCCGCGTCGGCATCATCTGGATGCTGCTCATCTCGATCGGCGCCTGCGCCGCCGGGCTCATCGGGCGCGGCTTCTTCGCCGACACGCCGCTGGCCAACCAGGAGACGGTCTTCCTGGCGCTGTCGCAGGTGCTCTTCCACCCGTTCCTCGCGGGCCTGGTGCTGTCGGCGGTGCTGGCCGCGATCATGTCGACGCTGTCCAGCCAGCTGATCGTCTGCTCGTCCGCGCTCATCGAAGACCTGCTGAAGCTCGTGCGCCACGACCTGCCCAAGAACCGCGAGGTGCTGGCCGGACGCCTCGGCGTGGTCGTCGTCGCGGTCGTCGCGGCCGTCCTGGCGTTCACGTCGCAGGACACGATCCTGAACCTGGTCGCCTTCGCCTGGGCCGGTTTCGGCGCGGCGTTCGGGCCGATCGTGCTGCTGTCGCTGTACTGGAAGCGCCTGACCAGCTGGGGCTCGTTCGCCGGCATGGTCGCCGGTGCCGTCACCGTCGTGGCCTGGGGCAAGTCGCCGCTGTCGGCGCACCTGTACGAGATCGTGCCCGGCTTCGCGATCTGCCTGATCGTCGCCATCGTCGTCTCGCTGCGCACGGCCAAGCCGAGCCAGCAGATCGAGGACGAGTTCACCCAGGCCAAGGCCCTGGCGCAACAGCGCTAGAAGATCTGGACGCTAGACGATCTGAACACCCAACGACGCGAACGCGTCGATGGATTCCTGCGCCGACTGCTCGTCCAGCACCTCCACCGCGAACGCGTGCTGCACCAGCACGTAGTCGCCGACGACCGCCTCGGGCACGTACGCCAGGCAGCACTCGATGATCTGATCGGCCTGGCGGGCGTGCGCCATCGGCAGCGGCCCGGGGCCGATGTCCAGGATCCGCGCGGGAATCGCAAGGCACATGATCAGGCTCCCTTCGCCACCACGGTATCCACCGCCAGGCCCATCTGGCCAATCGGTGCGCTCGTGCACGGCAGGCACGGGTCGGCCTCGCGGATCGCGTCCTCCATCGCCAGCGTCAGCTGGGTCCCCTCGATTCCGGACGACGCCGCCTGCCGCAGCAGCGCGGCCATCCACGGCTCGTTCTGCGCGGTCGGCGTCAGGATGCTCGCCGACGCCATCAGCCCGTCGGCCCCGCCGACGTAGCGGTGCACCAGCAGGCC
>WRGV01000219.1 GCA_009787035.1 Propionibacteriaceae bacterium
GGCCTGGACGGCGCCGTCATCGGCGTGGACGATTTCGGACGATCCGCGCCCGGCGACCAGGTGCTCGCCGGCTTCGGCCTGACCCTCGACCACGTGCTCGACGTGGCCCGGGCGATCAGCCCGCTTGCGCATCCAGGCCCCGGATCGCCCGGGCTGTCGGGCCGAAGCTGAACACGGTCGCCGCAATGAACACCACGACCACGATCGCCATGGTCGTGGTGGGGCCCAGGCCGTCCAACACCAGGCCGCCCACCACCTTGGCTCCACCGATGGCCTGTCGGGGAAGAGCTGGACGACGTCGGAACGGCGTTTGATCTCGCGGTTGAGACGTTCGATGGGGTTGTTGGACCAGATCTTGTTCCAGTGTTCGGCCGGCATGGCTGCTCAGGTCGGGTTCGGCATCGTCTTGCGGTCAATCGAGCGCCGATGACATCCCCTCGACGACAGCGCTATCGCAGGCCGCAGGCATCAAGAAAGACCCCCAGACACAGGATCATCACTGAAGCATGCAATCCATCGTGGTCCCGCAACTCCAGCGTCGGAAGGACGACGAGACAGACAGCCCGTCAGCGCTTCACCCAGGCGCCGCGGTGCATGACGCGGCGCACCTGATAGGCATCGTCGAGCACGACCAGGTCGGCGCGGCAGCCGGGCGAGATGCGCCCCACCCACTCCAGGCCCAGGTAGTCGGCCGCATGGCTGGACGCTGCGGCGATCGCCAGCTCGGGCGGCACGCCGGCGGCCACGGCCGTCTTGACGGCGCGGTCGAGCGTCAGCGTCGAGCCCGCGATGGTGTCCGTGCCTGCCAGGCGCGCAACACCGCCGCGCACCTCGACGTCCAGGCTGCCCAGCCGGTAGTCGCCGTCGTCGGCGGCCGCAGCCGCCATCGCGTCCGTCACCAGCACGCAGCGCGACCGCTTGGTCGCCATCACCTGCGCCACCAGCTGCGGGGTCACGTGGACGCCGTCGCAGATCAGCTCGACCCACACGGACGCGTCGCGCCACAGCGCCAGCGCCGGGCCCGGCGCGCGGTGCAGCATCTCCGGCATCGCGTTGAACAGGTGCGTGGCACCCCGGGCGCCCGCCTTGATGGCCGCCTCCGCGGTGGCCAGATCGGCATCGGTGTGCCCCACGGCCGCCACGACGTCGTCGTGCGCCAGCTGCGCGACCGCGTCCAGACCGCCGTCCCGCTCGGGCGCGACCGTGACCATCCGCACCGCCGTCCACCCGTGCACGGTGTGCGGCAGGCGCCCACCGACGTCCAGCCGCCCGGCTTCGAGCAGCCGGTCGACGTCGGCCGTGCTCGGGTCGCGCAGCAGCTCCGGGTCGTGCGCGCCCTTGTGCTCGGGCGCCAGCCACGGGCCCTCCAGGTGGATGCCCGCCAGCTTGCCGGTGCGCACCAGCGGCGTCAGCGCGCGCACCTGCTCCTCCAGGTCGTCCAGGCTCGCGGTCACCAGCGAGGCGACCATCGTCGTCGTCCCGTGCGCCAGGTGCGCGTCGAGCACCGTCTGCGCCGCCTCGGCCCCGTCGGCGAAGTTCACCCCGCCGCCGCCGTGGACGTGGACGTCGACGAAGCCGGGCACCAGCGTGCCGCTCAGCTGCTCGTCGACCCGTCCGGGCGCCGGGCTCGTGCCCGCCGAACGGATCCGGCCGTCCTCGACCTCGACCCAGCCGCCGTCCACCAGCCCGGACGGCGTCACCACGTGTTGTGCCTGCAGCAACATGTCACACATCCAACCGCTGCCAATCGGGCAGCGTCGCGTAGACCTCTTTGTAATAGTCGGCCAGCGCCAATCCGGCGGCGGCGGCCTCATCGCACACGATCGTAGCGTGCTGGTGCATCTGCAAAACGGATCCGGGGAACATGCTCGTCACCGGACCCTCGACGATCGCGGCGATCGCCTGCGCCTTGGCCGCGCCGGTGGCCACCAGCACGACGTTGCGGGCGTCCATGATCGTGCCCAGGCCCTGCGTGATGCAGTGCAGCGGCACCTCGTCCGGGCTGTCGAAGAACCGCGCGTTGTCGGCGCGGGTGCGCGGGCTGAGCGTCTTGACCCGGGTGCGCGACGACAACGAGCTGGTCGGCTCGTTGAAGCCGACGTGCCCGTTGGCGCCCACGCCCAGGATCTGGACGTCCACGCCCCCCGCGGCCCGGATCGCGTCCTCGTAGCGCTGCCCCGCCGTGGACAGGCGCGTGCGGTCGCCGTCGGGCACGTGGACGCGGGACGGATCCAGGCCCAGCGGTTCGGTGACCGTGCGCCGGATCACCTCCGCGTAGCTCTGCGGGTGGCCGGACGGCAGGCCCACATATTCGTCCAGAGCGAACGCGGANGCCGCCGATACGTCGAGTTCGCCACGGGCGATCAGTTCCACGAGCGCGTCGTAGGTGGCCANCGGGCTGGATCCCGTGGCCACGCCGAGCACCACCCCCGGGCCGACCTCGGAGCCGATGCGCGCCACCTTGGCCGCACCCACCTCGCCGACCCGGCGTTCACTGGGGCAGATGATGATCTCCATGGCACCTCCCTGCTGCTGCCGCGCGTCCGCGGCGATCGGGGCGATCAGACGAATCCGTCACTGGTCCAGCCTAGCCATCCCGACCGGACATCGGCCCGGTTCCTTCACTAGACTTGTGCGCGAAACCTGATCGGTGCACATACCGAAGGACCACACATGCCCAGCTCCCCAACCACCACCGTCAAAGCCATCGTGCTGGCCGCCGGCCACGACCAGGCCACGCGCGACCTGCTGCTGCGCCCCCTGGCCACCTCGACCGTCATCGAACAGTCGCTGGCCAATGTCACCGCCGTCGTGCCCCAATCAGAGGTCATCATCGTCGTCGCCGAGAACGACACGGCCGTGCGCGAGCACCTCGGGCCGGGATGGACGTACGTCGTCCAGACCCGCCAGGCCGGCACCGGCGACGCCGTCCGCTGCGCCCGCGAGGCGCTGGCGGGCTTCGAGGGCGACGTCCTCGTCGCGTACGGCGATACCCCGATGCTGCGGGCGTCCAGCCTGCGCGGCATGCTGTGGCGCCACCAGCTGAAGGACGCCCAGTTCTGCCTGCTGACCGCGCTGCTGCCCGATCCCGGCGAGTACGGACGCATCGTCCGCGATGCCGAAGGCCGCGTCGCCGAGATCGTCGAGGCCTCCGATGCCTCGGCCGCGCAGGCCCCCATCCACGAGATCAACGTGGGGGCGTACGTCGCGCGCTCGGACGTGCTCATCCCGACGCTCGACGCGCTGGCCGAGCAGGGCGAGCACCGGCTCACCGAGCTGGCCGAGCGGCTGATCACCGGCGGCGGACACGTCGTGACCTACCAGATCATGGACGCCGACGAGGTGCAGGGCATCAACACCGACGCCGAGCTCGCGGCGGCCAGCGACATCGTGCTGAAGCGGCTGTTCGCCCCGTCCCACACCGTCGAGACCGGCGAGATCGCCTTCGGCACCGGCGGCTGGCGCGCGCTGATCGGCGAGGCATTCACGATTCACAACGTGCGACGCCTCGCGCAGGCGATCGCCAACGAGGTGACGCGCCACGGCTGGGAGCTCAAGGGCGTCGTCGTGGGCGGCGACCGGCGCTTCCTGTCGGACGAATCGGTGCGCGCGGCCGCCGAGGTGTTCGCGGGCAACAACATCCGCACGGTGGTGCTGACGGACGACGTGCCCACGCCGCTGGTCACGTTCGCCGTGCCGCATCTGGGCTGCGCCTTCGGCGTGATGGCCACGGCCAGCCACAATCCGCCCTTGTGGAACGGCATCAAGCTGTTCCGGTCGGACGGTTCGCTGCCCTTGAGCGACCAGACCGACCGGCTGCAGGACGAAGCCAACGCGCTGACCCAGGCCGATGTCGTCGCACTCGACTACGACGTGGCGCTCGCGACGGGGCTGATCACCCAGACCGACGTGACCAACGCGTACGTCGCCTCCGTCGAGCAGGTCGTGGACGTGCAGGCGATGCGCACCGGGCGGCCGCTGCGCGTGCTCGTCGACCCGATGTACGGCACCAGCCAGCTGACGCTGTCGATGGTGCTGACCGACGGTCGGGTGCGGGCCGAGTTCATCCACTCCGACCACAACCCGCTGTTCGGCGGGCATGCCCCCAAGCCCGACCCGGCGTTGCTCGGCGAGCTGATCT
>WRGV01000220.1 GCA_009787035.1 Propionibacteriaceae bacterium
CAGGCGTGTACCTGCCACAGGTCGACGTGATCGGTGCCCAGCCGCTGCAGGCTGCCCGCCAGGTCGTCCAGCAGCGCGTGTTTGGACGTGTCGATCACGGGTGCGCCATCCCCGGTCGAGAACCCGGCCTTCGTGGCGATGATCACGTCGTCGCGCGCGACATCGTGGCGCAGCAGCGTGCCGAGCAGCCGTTCGGCCAGGCCGTCGCCGTACGCCGGCGCGGTGTCGATCAGCGTGCCACCCGCCTCGGTGAACGTGCGCAGCAGGGCGCGGGCGACGGGAGGCTGCACGTCGCGGCCCCAGCCGAGCGTGCCCAGGCCCAGGCGCGACACCACGAGGTCGGACGTGCCGACGGTGCGGGACTTGATCGTAGCGGTCACCCCTCTTGTCTACACCAGCTGCGGGCCGCTCAGGCGCCCATCGGGCTGATCACGTGCGTGATCACCAAGATGGCGACCGCGATCGCGGCCAGCACCCGGTAGATGACGAACGGACGGAAGTTGTGCGTGGACACGAAGCGCAGCAGCCAGGCGATCGAGGCGAAACCGACGATGAACGCGATGACCGTGGCGATGATGGTGGGCGTCCAGCCGACATCCATGGTGCCGCCGATGCCCTTCAGCTCGTACAGCCCCGAGGCCAGCACGGCCGGGATCGACAGCAGGAACGAATAGCGCGTCGCCGCGACGCGCTTGTAGCCCAGGAACAGGCCGCCGGCGATCGTGCTGCCCGAGCGCGACACGCCCGGGATCAGCGCGCAGGTCTGGCACAGGCCGTAGATGACGGCGTCGCGCCAGGTCAGCGACTCGATCCCCTTGCGGGCGTACTTGCCCGAGTACCAGTCTGCGATCCACAAGATGACGCCGACCCCGGCCAGCGTGCCGACAGTGATCCACAGGTTGCGCAGCCCGTTCTCGATCTGGTCCTGGAAGAGCAGGCCGATGACGCCGATCGGGATCGAGCCGACGATGATGAACCAGCCCATGCGGGCGTCCATATCGGAGCGGTCGACCTTGCCGACCAGCGACAGCGCCCACTGCTTGATGATGTGGACGATGTCGCGGAAGAAGAAGACGATCACGGCCAGCATCGTCCCCAACTGGTTGACGGCGGTGAACGCGGCACCCGGATCGTGGTGGAACAGCTGCCCCACGATCAACTGGTGTGCGCTGCTCGAGACGGGGATGAACTCCGTCAGGCCCTGTACCAGCCCGAGGACGATCGCTTCCAGCCAGCCCATATTTCTCCTTGTGCGTTGTGGATTTCCACCCAGGTGTGGTGGTCGGTGCGGGAGGTGGTGGTGGCGCTAGGCGCCGATCAGCTGCCCGGGATCGGGCGGCGCCCACGGCGCATCCGGCACCGGGGTCGGTCCGCCGTTCAGACCCGACGGCTGCGCCGGATTGGCCCTGATCTTCGTCATCGTGACATCCGACTTGGGGCGCTCGATGCCGGCGGCCGCGTACACCTGGTCTTCGTCCAGGGTCTCGTGCTCCAGCAGTGCCGTCGCGATCGCTTCCAGCTGGTCGCGGTGGTCCTTCAGCAGCTGGACGGCCTGTTGCTGGCATTCGCCGATGATGCGGCGCACCTCTTCGTCCACCATGTCCAGCGTGTTCTCGGCGATCCCCTCGGTGCGCGGGTCGATCTGGTCGGACAGCACGTAAACCGGGCCGACCTTCTCGCTCATGCCCCAACGGCCCACCATCTGGCGCGCGATGCCCGTGGCCTGGCGCAGGTCGGATTCGGCCCCCGTGGTGACGACGCCGAAGATCGCATCCTCGGCGGCCATGCCGCCCAGCGCACCGACGATGCGCCCGCGCAGGTACTCCTCGTCGTAGCCGTACTTGTCGGTGTCGGGCGTCGACAGCGTGACGCCGAGCGCCTGACCGCGCGGGATGATCGAGACCTTGCGGACGGGGTCGGCGCCCTTCTGCAGCATGCCGAGCAGCGCGTGGCCCGACTCGTGATACGCGGTGCGGCGGCGCTCGTCCTCGGGGATGATGACCGAGCGTGCCACGCCCAGCTGGATCTTCTCCAGCGCGTTCATGAAGTCGCGCTGGTACACCTTGGTGTCGGCCCGCTGGGCAGCCAGCAGCGCCGCCTCGTTGGCCAGGTTGGCCAGGTCGGCGCCCGTCATGCCCGGTGTCGCGGCGGCCAGGTCGCGCAGCTTGACGTCGGCGTCCTTCGGGATCTGGCGCGTGTGCACCTCCAGGATCTGCTCGCGCCCGTCCAGGTCGGGGGAGCTGACCGTGATCACGCGGTCGAACCGTCCGGGCCTGGTCAGCGCGGCGTCCAGGACGTCGGCGCGGTTGGTTGCGGCCATCACGACGATGCCCTCGGTGCCGTCGAAGCCGTCCATCTCGGTCAGCACCTGGTTGAGCGTCTGCTCGCGCTCCTCGCCGCCGCCGAACGAACGGCTCGACCCGCGGGATCGTCCGATCGCATCGATCTCGTCGATGAAGATGATGGACGGCGCGGCCTTGCGGGCCTCGTCGAACAGCTGGCGCACGCGCTGGGCGCCCACGCCCACGATCATCTCGATGAACTCCGAGGCCGACGCCGAGAAGAACGGCACGTTCGCCTCGCCCGCGGTGGCGCGGGCGAGCAGCGTCTTGCCGGTGCCGGGCTCGCCCTCCAGCAGCACGCCCTTGGGGGCGTGCGCGCCGACGCGGCGGTAGCGCTCCGGGTTCTTGAGGAAGTCGACGATCTCGCTGACCTGGCTCTTCACCTCGTCGATGCCGGCGACGTCGGTGAAGTTGACGCGCACCTTCTCCTTCTCGACCGGTTTGACCTCGCGGCTCATGCCCAGCCCGCCCAGGCCGCCGCCCTTGGTCATGCGCCGCATCAGCCAATACACCAGGCCCATCAGGATGATCCAGGGCAGGATCGCCGACGCCAGCGTCGACCAGATGGACGGCTCGGAGTAGACGGGCGCCGCCATGATCTCGACCTTCTGGGCCAGCAGCGTGTCGAGCAAGTCGTCATCGGCGAAACTGGGGCGTTCGGTGGTGAACGTCGTGTAGGTCTGGCCGTCCGTGCTGTCGGGCAGGGCGACGGCCGTCTTGAGGTCGCCGTCGATGGAATCGCCCGTCGAGTGCACCGACTTCACGTTCCCGGCGGTGAGCTGGGTCGTGAACTCGTTGTACGAGATGGCAGGAGGCTTGTTGCGGTTGCTGAACCAGGTGACGGCCGCAAACAACAGCACCAGCAGCAGCAGCGCGCTCACCCAGAAGCGCCAGCCACCCGTCCGCAGGAAGTTCTGCGGAGGTTGGTTCTGGTCATCGGGCTTCTTGTCCGGCAGGCCCTCGGTGTGCCACGGCTTGAGGTCGTCCGAGCTGTCGGACGAATCGCGGTGTGGTTCGGGCTGTTTGCGGATCGGGTGACGCCCCGGAGGGGCAGCGCGTCCATTCGGTGGTGCCGACGCTTGGGTGGCGCCGTTCGGCGCTGGCGTCGGTTCCTGGGTCATGCGCACTCCTCCCAACACCGGGGCGTCACGGCGCATCCCACCGCGCGCCCACCGGTGCCATCCTGCCATTGTACCGGGTGATCAGGGGCCCCGGCCACGCCGGACGGCGCATCGAAACTGTGTACGCTTGCCTGGTGAGCAAGAGCTTTGAGCAGCTGTGGGACGAGCTGAACCGGATCGCCGTGGAACGTCCGCAGGGATCGGGCACGGTGGAGCGGCTGGACGCTGGCGTCCACGCCATCGGCAAGAAGGTGGTCGAGGAGGCCGCGGAGGTTTGGATGGCCGCCGAATACGAGTCGCACGAGGCGCTGGCCGAAGAGATCAGCCAACTGCTCTATCACGTGCAGACGATCATGATCGCCAAGGACATCACCCTGGACGACGTCTATCGGTATCTGTGAGCGGGGGAGAAGATGAGTGACGATCTGCTGCGCGTCGCCGTGCCCAACAAGGGCGCGCTGAGCGAGGGCGCGTCCGCGATGCTGACCGCGGCCGGTTACCGGCAGCGCTCGGATGGGCGCGATCTCGTCCTGGTCGATGCGGGCGCCGGCGTCGAGTTCTACTACCTGCGCCCGCGCGACATCGCCATCTATGTCGGCGAGGGCACGCTGGATGTCGGTATCACCGGGCGCGACATGCTGCTCGACTCGGG
>WRGV01000221.1 GCA_009787035.1 Propionibacteriaceae bacterium
ACGGCGAAGCCGACCAGCGCGTAGATGCCGATCGTGATGATCAGGTCGTGCACCAGGGCGATCATGGCCGCGGCCGACATCTTCCAGTTGCGGAAGTACAGGCCGATCATCAGCGCGACGAGCACGAGAAAGACGACCAACGCCTGGATCGCCTTGTCGGTGATCTGCGACCCCCACGACGGGCCGATCAGCTCGTAGCCGACGTCGGTGGCCTGCAGGCCCGCCTGCTTGGCGATCGCCTCGCGCAGCGTGTTGACCTCATCGGTGCTCAGCGTGCGCGTCTCGATCTGCACCTGGTTCGCGTTCGCGATGGTCGTGACCTCGGTCGCGCTCATGTCGGGCAGATCCGTATCGGTCACGACATCGTGGTAGTCGCCGACCGTGGCGCTCGTGATCTGGCCGATCGGTGCGGTGAACACGCAGCCGCCCCGGAACTCGATGCCGAGATTGAGACCGCGCAAGGCAACCGAGAGGATGCAGACGATGATCAGCGCACCGGAGATGAGGTACCAGATCTTGCGCTTGCCGACGAAGTCGACGTCGAAGTCGGACGTGTACAGCCGGTGCGCGAAGCTCTCTCGCTTGACGGGCTTGGCGCCGCCTTTCAACGCAGTCGCATTGATGTCGCCCATCTGGGGCCGCTTGCTTGGCTTGGTGGTGGTGCTCATGGCTCAGGCCTCCTTTCCGGCCGAAGCGATGGTGGACGGGGCCACACTCGAACGGGTCGAGATCCGCCGCCCGCGCAGCGCCTCGGGCGTCACGCCCAGGTGCGCCGGGTCGAAGCCCGACAGCGGATGGCCGCTGGCGAAGAAGTCGGTGCGCGCCAGCAGCGTCATCAGCGGCTTGCTGAAGAAGAACACGATGAACAGGTCGATGGCCGTGGTGACGAACAGCGTGAACGCGAAGCCCTTCACCGAGCTGATCGACAAGATGAACAAGACGATGGCGCTCAACAGCTGCACCGAGTCGGCGATCACGATCGTGCCCCGGGCCTTCGTCCAGCCGCTCTCCACGGAGTGCTGCAACGAGAAGCCCTCGCGTATCTCATCTCGTATTCGTTCGAAATAGACAATGAACGAGTCTGCTGTCACGCCTATGGCCATGATCACACCCGCGATACCCGGCAGGCTCAGCGCGAAGCTGATCGTCTGGCCCAGCAGGACGACGGCGGCGTACGTGATCAGCGCGGCGCTGGCCAGCGACCCCCACACGATGACGCTCAACGCGCGGTAGTAGATCATCGAATAGATCAACACCAAGACCAGGCCGATGATACCGGCGATGATGCCGGCCTTCAGCTGCTCACCGCCCAGCGTCGGCGAGACCATGTCGACGTTCGACACCTCGAACGTCAGCGGCAGCGAGCCGTACTGCAGCACGCGGGCCAGGTTCTGCGCGGTGTTCTGGTTGATGCCGCCGCCCGAGATCGAGGCGTTGCCGCCCGTGATCGGGCCGTTCTGCACGATGGGGGCCGAGATGACCTCACCGTCGAGCACGATCGCGAACTGTGCGGTCACGCCCGTGGTGTCCGACTGCGAGTTCTGGTACAGGTGCGTGGTCGCCGCGGTGAATCGACTGGTGCCGTCCGCATTGAACGACAGGTCGACCTCCCAGGTCAGCTGGCCCTGCGGGATGCCGGCCGTGGCGCTGACCACGTCTTGACCGCTGATGATCTGCGGGCCAAGCAGGTACTTGGTCGTCTTGTCCTGGCTGCACGCGAACAGCGGCTGGTCCCACACGTCGGGGAACGGCTGGCCGCACGTCCAGCTCTGGAAGTCGGACAGGTCCTGGTCGCTCGGCTGCCAGTTGAGCAGCGTCTGGATGTCGACGTTCGGGTTGGTCGTGGCCTCGGTCGGACGCGGCGCCGGCGGCGCCGTCGGCATGCCCGGCATCACACGGCGCGAGGCGCTGCTGGCGGCCGGGGTGGTCGCGGACGACGTGGGCGCGGCCGTCGCAGGCGTCCCCGTGGCCGAGGCACCTGCGGTCGAGACAGACACCGACGGCGAGGCGGAGGCGGCCGGGGCGACCGCGGCCGTCTGGTACACGTCGCGGAAGGCCAGCTCGGCGGTCGTGCCGACCAGCTGCACCAGATCCGTGCCGCCGATGTTCGGCACCGAGACGACGATCTGATCGGAGCCCTGCAGCGTCACGGTCGATTCACCGACGCCCAGCGAGTTCACGCGGTCTTCGATGATCTGCTGTGCCTGCTGCATGGCGCTGGCCATGCTCCAGTTGCTGCGGGCCGTGCTGCTCGCTGCCGCCGGGGTCGTCACCGGGCTGATGGTCGTGGCCGGCGCACCCGACGACGATGCGCCCGGGGTCGTCGTCGGCTCGACGCTCGCCGGTGTGGTGCTCGCAGGCGTGGCGCTCGACGAGGGACTGGCCGGCGTCGACGCGTCGCCCTGGTCGGGCGCCGGCGCCTTCGCAGTCAACGTCACGGTTGAGCCGCCGCGCAGGTCGAGGCCCAACCGCGGGGTCCAGCTGTGCGTCAGCGCCATCAGGGCGTAGAGCGCCGCAATGATGATCGCGAAGACGATCAGCTTGCGGACGGGGCGGTAATTCCGGTTGGAATAGGTTGTTGCCACTGTTGATCGTCCTCAGTGTGTCTGCGTGCCATCCGTGCCCCGGGTGTCGGACGGGGCCGACGGGTCGGAAGGCGAGGGCTGCGAAGAAGCGTCGCCGCTCCACAGCGCGGGGTTGTCAGAACCGTCCAACGGGTCGGANCCGCCCACTGCGGANTCCGGGACGGCAACCGATGCGTCATCGGCGTATTCGAACTCTTCTTCCTCTGGCTTCATCGGCTTCACGATGACCTGCTTGAGCACGGTGACCTCCGTGCCCGGGGCGAGCTCAACCACCATCTGCGCATCGCCGATCGCACGGATCGTGCCGATGATGCCGCTGTTCAGCAGCACACGGCTACCGGGCTGCAACGCGTTGAGCAGGGCCTTCTGTTCCTCTTGACGCTTCTTCTGCGGCCGCACCATCATGAAGTACATCAACGCAATGAATGCGACGATGATCAGCAGAAATTCCCAACTCATGTGTGCCCGTTCCTCGCATGCTAAAGCGCGCCATGTGGCAGGCGCACCAGATGAGTGTACTGGGTCGAGCCGTCAGACCCTAGCCGACGTGGGCCGATCCGGACCAATCATTCGAATAAAGACGGCCCGTTCACAGGTGCTGGCGGGGCCATGCCCAGGTGCTGCCANGCCGCCGGCGTGGCCACGCGGCCCCGCGGCGTGCGCATCAAGAACCCAAGCCGCACCAGGAATGGCTCGGCCACCTCGGCCACCGTCTCGGCCTCCTCGGCGACGCTGATCGCCAGCGTCGACAGGCCCACGGGGCCGCCGGCGAACTTGCGGCACACGGCGTCCAAAACTGCGATATCGAGTCGGTCCAGACCCAGCGCGTCCACCTCGTACAGGTCGAGCGCCCGCTGCGCCATGTCGAGCGTCAGCACGCCGTCGCCGTGGATCTGGGCGTAGTCGCGCACGCGGCGCAGCAGCCGGTTGGCGATGCGGGGCGTGCCGCGCGAGCGCATGGCGATCTGCTGGACGGCGTCGTCATGCACCTCGATGCCGAGCTTGTCGGCCGAGCGCGCCACGATGCCCTCCAGAGCCGGCGTCTCGTAGTAGTCGAGCGTCGCGGTGAAGCCGAACCGGTCGCGCAGCGGCCCGGGCAGCAGCCCGGCCCGCGTGGTCGCGCCCACCAGCGTGAACGGCGGGATGTCGATCGGGATCGCGGTGGCGCCCACGCCCTTGCCGACCACGACATCGACGCGGAAATCCTCCATCGCCAGGTACAGCATCTCTTCGGCCGGGCGCGACATGCGATGGATCTCGTCCAGGAACAACACCTCNCCCGCGACCAGGCCCGACAGGATCGCCGCCAGGTCACCGGCGTGTTGGATCGCCGGGCCCGACGTGATGTGCAACGGCGCGCCGAGCTCGGCGGCGATGATCATCGCCAGCGTCGTCTTGCCCAGCCCGGGCGGGCCGGACAGCAACACGTGGTCGGGCGTCGAGCCGCGGTGCTTGGCCGCGGCCAGCACCAGGCCCAGCTGGTCGGCCACGCGCGGCTGGCCGTGGAACTCGGCCAGCGTCGCCGGG
>WRGV01000222.1 GCA_009787035.1 Propionibacteriaceae bacterium
CCACCAGCGGCCAGGCGCGTCGATGAGATGCTCGACTTCGCCGGGCTGACCAGCGTCGCGAACCGCCGGCTCGGCACGTTCTCGCTGGGCATGGGCTAGCGCCTCGGCATCGCCGCCGCGCTGCTCGCCGACCCGCTGGTCATCCTGGGCCGCGGCAAGCTGCTAGCCGAGAAGACCATGAAAGAGCTGATCGACGGGGCTTCCGACGTCGCCACGCGCGTGCGGACGGCCCAGGGCGACGCCGAGTTCGTCGCCCCCGAGCTCACGGCGGCCATCCGATGAGCGCCACGCAGATGTCACAGGAACCCCGCCTCACGTTCGGCCGCACCCTCGGCATCGGCATGGCGCTGGCTGCGGGCACCAAGCCCACGCCGCCGGTGCCCACCTACGCGACGGACGTGGATCAGCCCGGCATGCTGCTGGGGCAGGTCGTCATCGCGATCCTGGCTGTCTTGATGGTCACCGGCGAGTACACCTCGGGCGAGATCCGGACGTCGCTGCTCGCCGTGCCCCCGCGGTGGCCCGTGGCCGCCGCGAAAACCGCCATCGCGGTGGCCACCGCGTTCGTCGTCACCGTCGTCCCGGGCTATGTCGTGACGCTGTGCGGCTGGCCACTGCAGCGGAAGTTCGCCGTCGACGACCGTTTCACCGGCACGGGCGTCCGCGTCATCGCGGGCGCGGGCCTGGCCGTCGCACTCGTCGCGTGCATGGCCATCGGAATCGGCATGCTCGTGCGCAGCGGCGCCGCGTCCATCGCCGTCATCGTGTTGGTCACCATCGTGGTGCCCAACATCCTCACGTCCGTGCCCGTCCATTGGCTCGACACCGTCGGCGGCTACCTCATCGGCAACAGCATCCAGGGCCTCATGGCTGTGCCCGCGCAGATCGACCCGACCCAAGGCGTCTTCACTTTCGGCAAGGCCCTGTGGATCAGCGCCCTGTGGGCCGTGGTGCCCCTGGCCGCAGGATTGGCCGTGCTGCGCCGACGCGACGCGTAGCAACCCCCAGTTGCCGCGTCACCGCCGGAGCCGCAACCGACGATCATTCCTTTCCTCACGAACCCCCGGAAAGATGGACACGCAGCATGCCCAAAGATGCTTGATGTCGCGCATGATACGTGGAAAACTGGCCGCACTGTATACACGAGGGCCCCCCGTTTCCCCCGGCCGGGTCGCCCGCACACTCTCGAAGCCGAGATGGGGAGAACTCATGATTGAGACATTCGGGCTGACGAAACGGTACGGCCCGGTGCTGGCGCTGGACCACCTGTCGATGCAGGTGCATCCCGGCGAGGTCACCGGATTCCTGGGCCCGAACGGCGCCGGCAAATCGACCACGATGCGGCTGATCTGCGGCCTCGACCACCCCACCGAGGGCACCGCACTGGTCAACGGCAAGCCCTACGCCGCCCACCGCGACCCGCTGCACCAGGTCGGCGCGCTGCTGGACGCCAAGGCCATGCACCCCGGGCGCACCGCGCGGGCCGAGCTGATGGCCATCGCGCAGACGCAGGGCCTGGGCGCCAAGCGCGTGGACGAGGTGCTGGAATACACGGGCCTGGCCAGCGTCGCCAAGCGCCGCCTCGGCACGTTCTCGCTCGGCATGGGCCAGCGCCTCGGCATCGCCGCCGCGCTGCTGTGCGACCCGCTGACGCTGATTCTGGACGAGCCGATCAACGGCCTCGACCCCGAGGGCGTCATCTGGGTGCGCGACCTGGTGAAATACGAGGCTTCACAAGGCAAGACGGTCTTCCTGTCGAGCCACCTGATGAGCGAGATGGCGCTGGTCGCCGACCGGCTGGTCATCCTCGGCCGCGGCAAGCTCGTGGCCGAGAAGACCATGAAAGAGCTGATCGCCGACGCGTCCGACATCGCCACCCGCGTGCGCTGCGCCCAGGCCACCGAGCTGACCGCCGAACTGGCCGGCCCGGGCGTCCGCATCGACAGCCTCGCACCGGGCCTGTTCGAGGTGCACGGCCGCTCCGCCGAGCAGGTCGCCACCATCGCGCTCGACCACCGCTGGCTGGTCACCGAGTTGACCCCGATGCAGGTGTCGCTGGAGGACGCCTACATGAAGCTCACCCAATCGCAGGCCCAGTACACGGGCACGGCCGTCCCCACCCCCGGGGCGCAGCGATGACCGCGCCGCACCAGCCATCCGTGCCGTCCACGCGCCTCACGTACGCGCACGTGCTGCGCTCGGAATGGACGAAGTTCTGGTCGGTGCCGTCGACCTGGTGGACGCTGGGCGCGCTGGTCGTCGTCATCATCGGCTTCGGGCTCATCAGCAACAGCTCCGCATCGGCCACGGCGGGCGCGACGATTCGGGCGACGCAACCGACGTCCGCGGCCTTCACGGTGGGGCAACTGGTCATGGCGATCCTCGCGGTGCTCGTCATCACCGGCGAGTTCACCTCGGGCGAGATCAAAACCTCGCTGCTGGCCGCGCCCGGGCGCTGGCGCATGCTGGCCGCCAAGGCGGCCATCGTCGCCGTCATCGGGTTCGCCGTCACGTTCGTCGCCATCTACATCGCGATGCTGTGCGGCTGGCCGATGATCAGCTCGTTCGCCACCGACGACCGCTTCACCGCCGCGGGCCTGCGCGTCATCGCGGGCGCCGGGCTGGGCGTCGCCCTCGTTGCGGTGATGGCGCTGGGCATCGGCACGCTCGTGCGCAACGGCGCGCTGGCGATCGGCATCGTCGTGGTGGTGCAGTTCATCCTCATGGCGGTCTTCGGGGGAATTAACATCCACTGGATGCACGTCGTGGTCGGCTACCTTCCCGCCGGCGCCATCCGGGGCCTGTCCGCCCCACCGTCCGCGGCGAACGCGGCCGTCGACATCTTCACCTTCGGCAAGTCGCTGTGGGTCAGCCTGCTGTGGGCGTTCGTGCCGCTGCTGGCCGGTGCGGTCGTCCTTCGCAAGAGCGATATCTGAGAGGGGACGTCCGATGAGCCAACCAACAGCCACCACCGTGCACCCGGCGGGCGGACGCCTCACGTTCGCCCACGTTCTGCGCGGGGAATGGACGAAGCTCTGGTCGGTGCGCTCCACCTGGTGGGTGCTGGGCATCCTGGTCGTGTGCCTGGTCGCCACCGGCCTGGGATTCTCCGCCGCCGAGCGCGCGTATCCGCAGATCGGGGCCGCCGCGGCCGGGCAGACGTACGCCTCGGACGCACCGAGCAACGGCATCATGTTCGGCCAGCTCATCATGGCGATCCTGGCGGTGCTGATGATCGCGGGCGAGTTCGCCTCCGGCGAGATCAAGACGTCGCTGCTGGGGGCGCCCGGGCGCTGGCGCGTTCTCGCCGCCAAGGCGACCGTGGTGGCCGGCATCTCGTTCGTGCTCACGGCCGTGATGACGTACCTTCTCACGCTCGCCGCCTGGCCGATCGTGCGCTCGATCGCCGTCGATGACCGCTTCACCGCCGACGGCCTGCGGGCCGCCGCCGGCGCCGGACTGGCCGTGGCGCTCGTGGCGCTCATGGCGCTGGGCATCGGGTGCCTCGTGCGCAGCGTGCCCCTGGCGGCCATGATCGTCGCGGCGCTCACGTTCGTGCTGCCCATGATCACCGTCGAGATGTCCGCGCACTGGATGAGCGTGGTGAACAGCTACCTCATCGGATGGAGCACCCAGGGGCTCACCACGCCGGCCACACAGATCGACCCGTCCAAGGGCATCTTCAGCTTCGGCAAGGCGCTGTGGATCAGTGCGCTGTGGGCGTTCATCCCGCTGATCGCCGGCGCTGTGACGCTGCGCAAGCGCGACGTGTGAACAGACAAGTGTGGGCCGGGGACGCTCCCACGCCTCCGGCCCACACGTCTGCAGATGGGGCGGCAAACCCCGTCCAACCGTGAACGGTAGTCACGGTGTCAACGAAGGATGAGGACGACGGGGGTCTCGTTGACACCGCATGAGTAGCTTATGCCGGATGTATGCGTTCTGCTGCAAACACGGTCGCTTCGGCATCAATTCAGCCCTCAGCAGACACGGGGGACATCCGGACCACCGGATAAACTTGGCGGGTGACTTCAGCGCAGCAACAACCCGCACCCGACGAGCCGTCCCTGTCCGAGCAGCAGGAGGTGCGGCTCGGCAAGCGGGCCNGCG
>WRGV01000223.1 GCA_009787035.1 Propionibacteriaceae bacterium
CCTGGTCGGCGAACCCGGCCATGAACGACAGTTTCCGCTCGTGGCGGGCCTGCTCCTGCTCGGGGGTGCGGCCCTCGCGGCTGGTCGTCTTGACCAGCTCGGCCGGCAGTCCGCCCTTGGGCAGGTACAGGCTGACGACGCGGACGGGCGCGTCAGCCAGCTCGGCCTCGATCCAGCGGCCCTCGTGCGCGAACGCGGCCAACCGCTCGTCGGTGGGCAGCGACGGCGGCGCGGGCAGCGGCGACGGCACCTCGCCCGGGCCCCAGGCGAACGCGCGCCCGCTCCACGTGGCCATCGACGCCACCGGGGTGCGCGTGAGCAGCGCGACGCCGTTGCGCCCGGCCAGCTCGCCCGGGTCGTAGACGACGTGGTAGTCGCCAAACGCGTCCAACGGCAGGTCATCGATGCGGGCACGCACCTCCTGCAGGGCGACGACATCGGCATCGACGCTTGTCAGCCAGGTGGTGAAGCCTCGGCGCATGGCCGCGCGGATGCCGTTGACGTTGTGCGTGACGATTCGCATGCCTTCCACTGTGCCACGTTGTGTCAGGCCCGACCATTAGGCTGGGATGCGTGCTTGATGACGGACGACGGTGGACCTGGCGCGTGGCGCTGCCCATGCTGGGGGCGCTGGTGGTCGTCGCGGCCGCCGGGGCGCCCGCTGAGGCGGCGGCGCTGCCGGTGTTGACCGCGGCGATCGCGGCGCCCATCACATCGCTGAACCCGTTCACGGCGACCGACGAATCCTCGCAGCGCGCCCTCGACCTGATGTACGACGCGCTGGTGGACGACGGCCCCGACAACCAGCCGACCGCCGGGGTCGCGAGCGCATGGCAGGTCGCCGATGACGGGGCCCAGTGGACGTACACGGTGCCGGCCGGTCGGCAGTGGTCGGACGGCACGGCGATCACCGCGAAGGATGTCGTGTTCACGTTCGAGGCGCTGCTGGACGACACGACGCTGCCGCGGCCGGTGCGCGCCCAGGTCGCCAACGTGGCCTCGGTGACGGCCACGGATGCGTCCACCGTCGTCATCACGCTCGACCAGCCCCAGGCGGCCAATCCGGGGCTGGGTGTGCTCGTCGTGCCGCAGCACGTGTGGGGCCAGGCGGCCACGGTCGGATCGTTCGCCAACGATCCGACCACACACCCGCTGGTGGGCAGCGGGCCGTTCATCGTGACGCAGCGGCGCGCCGATGGCGGTGTGGATCTGCGCTCCAATCCGCTGTTCTGGCGCGGTGTGTCGCGCATCGCCGGCGTCAGCCTGGTGCCGTACGCCAGCACGGACGCGGCTGTTTCCGCGCTGACAAGCGGTTCCGTCGATCTTGTCTCGGGGTTGACGCTGGCCCAGATCAAGCAGCTGAAGACCAACGCGCGCGTGACGACGCAGCAAGGGGTGGGACGGTCCGTCCTCACGCTGCACCTGAATCCCGGGCAGATGCCGGGTGCGACCAACCTGCTCGCCAACGCGGACGTCCGGCAGGCGATCGCGTCCGCCCTCGATCTGAATGCGCTGGTCACCGACGTGTTCGCCGGCACCGCACAGCCTGGCGTGACCAATTCGCCGCCGGCGTATCCGTGGCTGTCGGGGTTGCCGGGCGGCACGCAGGCGCGCGCGAGCGGCACGGCCGCAGCCATCTCGGCGCTGCAGCAGGTGATGCCCGGCCTCGGCTACGGGCAGGACCAGCAGAGCGAGGTGTGGCTCAACCGGAGCGGCAAGCCGGTGGTGCTGACGCTGGCGGTGGCGCAGGGCGATGCCGTCGAGGCCGCCACGGCGAACTGGCTGCAGACCGCGCTGAAGGCCATCGGGCTGGACGTGACCATCACGTCGCTGGCCCCGTCCGCGCTGGACAAGGACGTCGCGGACGGCGCCTACCAGATGTACCTGGACACCGAGCAGGTGCCCGTGGAACCTGACCGGGCGTTGGCGCCCTATCGCTGCGGCGCCGCGACCGGCACGGCGACGCCGACGCAGGCCGGGCCGCTGGGGTGGTGCGATGCGCAGTTCGAGGCGCTGTATGCCGCCCAGCATGTGTTGCAGAACGCCAATGACCGCGCCGACGAGGTGAAACAGGCGTACGGGTTGATCTATCAGGCCAGCTTCGCGATCGCGCTGGCGTATCCCGATGTGCTGGAGGCCTGGCGCAGCGACCGGTTTGCGAGCTTCACGCGCGTGCCCGCGAGCTCCGGGCCGGTGCTCGACCAGCTGAGCTATTGGGGTCTGTTCGGCGCCGTGCCGGTGCGGACGGACGGTCCGTCCGCCCAGACGGTGGTGCAGGTGGCGGGGCGGCAGTACACGATCGGCAAGGTCGTCGCCGGTGGGGTCGGCGTGGTGGCGGCGGTGCTGTTGGTGACCGTGGTGCTCGTGCGTCGGCGCATCAAGCGCGGTGAGCCGGTGGCGGGGGATGCCCAGCCCGCGGCGATGCCGTCGTCGCTGGTCGGCATCGACGAGTCCGCGCCGCACGTGGGCGACTTCGAGGACGAGTAGCTCAGGCGGCTTCGAGCGCGTCCAAAGCGGCAGTCTCGTCGTCCCAGCTTGTCAGACGGACGAAGCGGACGCTGGTGCGCCGGGCCGCGCGCAGGATGCGGGGCCGATCGACCATCCCGAACGAGGCGATGGCGGCGAGGAAGCGCAGCGAGCGGATCGGGCCCAGGCGCTCGTCGTCCGCGGGGACGTCCTCACGTCCGTCGCCGCGCCGGGCGATGGCCCGCCGCAGACACGTCCCGGCACCGACGTCCAGGAAGATGACCGCGTCGGCCGCGCGGAAGCGGGCGGTCAGGCCGAACTCGCTGAAGGTGCCGTCGATGATCCANGCGTCCTGCGCGAGCAGCGCCCGCTGGCTGGCGACGAATTCGGCGGGGGAGACGTGCGTCCATCCCGGACGCCAGTAAAACTGGTCGAGGTGTGCCACCGGCAGGTTGAGCCGGGCGGCGAGTTGGCCGGAAAGCATGCTCTTGCCACTGGCGGTGTTGCCCAGGACGCAGATGCGTTGGATGTCCATAATGTCCCCCTGGGACGCAGGCTAGCAAAGACACTAGATTTATGTCATGGAGGCTCGCCAGCGTTGGGAGTCGATCGTCGACCCCATTCTGCAGGTGGCCGCGGTCATTTTCCTGGTGGCGTATGCGGCGCCGATCGTGCATCCGGGCCTGCCGGGGGCATGGGACAGGGCGTGCTCCATCGTGGTCATCGTGACCTGGATCCTGTTCGGGGTGGACTATCTGGTGCGGCTCGTGCTCGCCAAGCAGCGGTGGCGGTGGTTCTATCGGAACCTGTTTTCGCTGGTCATCCTCGTGGTGCCGATCCTGCGGCCGCTGCGGCTGTTGCGCCTGGTGACGCTGCTGTCGGTGGTGAATCGGTCGGTCGCGGGCAGCCTGCGCGGCAAGGTGACGATCTATGCGGCCGGTGGCGTCGTGCTGTTGGTCATCTGCGGCGCGCTGGCGATCACGGACGCCGAGCGGGGGCGACCGGGCTCGTCCATCAACAGCTTCGGCGATGGGGTGTGGTGGGCGGTGACGACGATCGCGACGGTCGGCTACGGCGACACGCATCCGGTGACGGCCACGGGGCGGGCCATCGCCATCTGCCTGATGGCCGGCGGCGTGGCGCTGCTCGGCGTGGTGACCGGGACGTTCGCCTCGTGGCTGATCCAGCAGGTGTCGGCGCAGGAAGAGACGGCGGCCTACGCGACCGTCGAACACATCGACCGCCTGGAGCGCAAGATCGATGCCCTGACCGCCCAGGTGGAGCGGCTCAATGCAACCCGTCCGCCGGGGCACGGGGGTCGGTGAGCGCTGACGGCCAATGCTGTCAGGCCCAGCTGCGGGTCGCTGCCCACGAAGACGTCGATGCCCTCGCCGTCGCCGGCCGTGGTGCCGTTGACGAAACCGTATTCGAGCGGGTAAACGGTATCTGGGAAGCGTGGATGCCGCGAGTTCTTCGGGCGGTCGATCGTGATCGCGTTGACATCGATGCAGTGTTCCAGGCTCTGCCAGATGCGGTCGTCGGGTGTCATGGCATCATTATCCGGTGCACAGGTGAGACGAGAACGGCCCAGGTCATCGACCTGGTCATGTGGGTGTTCCTCGCGGCAGGCGCTTCGCGCTG
>WRGV01000224.1 GCA_009787035.1 Propionibacteriaceae bacterium
GGTCATCCTCGGGCTCGACCGGCTCATCGTCCGGATCGGCGGGCACGGGCTCGACCGGCGACGTGGCGAACAGGCGGTCGGCGGCGTTCGACTGCACGACACCGAGGGGTTGGACGAACGTGGGTGCGGGCTCGGTGGGTCCGGCGGCGTGGCCCGCTGTGTAGCCTCCTGCGGCCTCTGCGGCGCGCGCATCCGCCCCATCGGCATCCTCGGGGGGTGCTGCTCGCCGCGCCGCCATCACGTCTCCTCTTTGTCGCTGGTGGCGAGCCGACCGGCGGGCAGCCCTGTCCGTCGTTCCATGTCAAGTGCCTGCTGCAAGATCGCCACGGCTGCCGCCTGATCGATGACAGCCCGGCGCCCCCGCCCCGATTGTCCCGCCGCTGTCAGGCCCCGCCCGGCCAACGCGGTGGTCAACCTCTCATCCACGAGCCGCACCGGAACCGGAACCTTTCCGACCAGTGTAGCCGCGACCTCGAACATCGCGCGAGCCGCCGGGCCGACCTTTCCGCGCAGATCGGTCGGCAATCCCAGCACCAGCTCGATGGGACGGTGCTCGTCCACCAGCTGCGCGACCCGTTCGATGACGTGCGCGTCGTTGGGGATCGTCTCGACCGGATACGCGAGCAGCCCCTCGGGGTCACACGCCGCCACGCCCACGCGCGCCTTGCCCCAATCCAGGCACAGGCGCACGCCTGGACGCCAGCCCGAACCGGTGTCGTCAGGCCCCGGCATGCGCGAGCGCGTCCTGGATCGCCTGCAACGCCCGGGGCGCCGCGGTTCCGTCCGCGCCGCCGCCCTGGGCGAAGTCGTCCTTGCCGCCGCCCTTGCCGCCCAGGGGCGCGGCACCCAGGCGCACCAGCGCCCCGGCCTTCGCGCCCTTGTCGCGGGCCGGTTGGTTGGTGCACACCACGATCACCGGCTTGTCCTGCGGTCCGCCCACCAGCGCGACCACGCCGGCACGCGCGCCCAGTCCGTCACGCAGGCGTCCGGCCAGCGTGCGAAGCTGGTCGCCGGACGCACCCGGCACGGACTGCGCGACCAGCGCCACGCCGCGGATGTCCTTCGCCTTGGCGAGCATGCGGTCGGCCCCGGCCAGCACCTGCTCGGCGCGGGCTTGCTCCAGCTGCTTCTCGGCCGTCTTGAGATCGCCGATCAGTCCCGACACGCGGTCGACCACCTGGTCAGACGGCACGCGCAGCATCCCCGCGAGCTGGTTGACCAGCGCGCGCTCGGCCGCCAGGTGCTGGAAAGCATCCGTGCTGACCAGCGCCTCGATGCGGCGGGCGCCCGACCCGACCGACTGCTCCGACAGCAGCGTGAACATGCCGACCTGGGCGGTGTTGGGCACGTGTGTGCCGCCGCACAGCTCCCGCGACCAGGCGCCGCCCATCTCGACCATGCGCACGATCGGCGGATACTTCTCGCCGAACAGGCTCATCGCGCCCATCGCCTTGGCGTCCTCCAGCTTCATGGTGGTGGCCGACACGCCCAGGCTGTCCGCGATCGCGATGTTGCAGCGCTCCTCGATCTCGGCCCGCAGCTCGTCCGACATCGCCTGCTGACCCGTGTAGTCGAAGCGCAGGTAGCCGGGACGGTTGTACGACCCAGCCTGCGTGGCGGTCGGCCCGACCAGCTCGCGCAGCGCCGCATGCAGCAGGTGCGTCGCCGAGTGCGCCTGGCAGGAGGCCCGGCGGTGCCGCGCATCCACCTCGGCGCTGACGCGCTCACCGACCTCCAGCGGTGCGTCCTCCAGCAGCACCTTGTGCACGATCAGCCCCGGCACGGGACGCTGAACGTCCAGGACATCGAACCGTCCGGACTCGCCGACCAGCACGCCCGCATCGGCGTCCTGGCCGCCCGACTCGGCGTAGAACGGCGTCTGGGCCAACACGACCTCGACGGTCGCGCCTGGCTCGGCGCGCAGAACCGACTCGCCGTTGACGACCAGGCCGCAGACGGTCGTGGGCACCACCAGGTCGGTGTAGCCCAGGAACGGCGTCTCGCCGGCATCGCGCAGCGTGCGATACGCCTCGACCGCGACGGTGCCCGTCTTCTTGGCCCGCGCATCGGCCCGGGCGCGGTTGCGCTGCTCGGTCATGAGCTCGGTGAAGCGGTCGCGGTCGACCTGCAGGCCCTGCTCGGCCGCCATCTCCAGGGTCAGATCGATCGGGAAGCCGTACGTGTCATGCAACTGGAAGGCCTTGTCACCCGACAGGATGGTCTGACCGGCCTGCTTGGTCTGCCCCACCGCCATGTCGAAGATCGCCGTGCCGTCGCGCAGCGTGCGGTCGAACGACTCCTCCTCGGCCGCCGCGGCCTGCGACAGCCGCTCCCACTGGCCCGCGATCTCGGGGTACGAAGTGACCATGCAGTCGCGGCTGACGCCCAGCAGGTCGACCAGCACCGGATCGGACACGCCCATGATGCGCATCGAGCGGATCGAACGGCGCAGCAGCCGGCGCAGCACGTAGCCGCGGGCCTCGTTGCCCGGCGTGACGCCGTCGCTCATCAGCATCAGCCCCGAACGGACGTGATCGGCGACGACGCGCAGGCGCACATCGTCGTCGTGGCTGGCGCCGTACGCCCGTCCACACAGCTGCGAGGCGCGCTCGATCACCGGGAACACCTGGTCGATCTCGTACAGGTTGTCCTTGCCCTGCAGCAGGTACGCGACGCGCTCCAACCCCATGCCCGTGTCGATGTTCTGCGCGGGCAGCGGGCCGGCGATGTCGAAGTCGTCCTTGGCGCGCACCGCCGACAGGTTCTCGGTCTCGAACACGAGGTTCCAGATCTCCAAGAAACGGTCCTCATCGGCCTCCGGGCCGCCGTCGGGGCCGTACTGCGCCCCGCGGTCGACGTAGATTTCGGAGCAGGGGCCGCCCGGGCCGGGCACACCCATGCTCCAGTAGTTGTCCTTGAGCGTGCGGCCCTGGATGTGGTCGTCGGGAACGCCGACGCCGCGCCAGAACTCACGCGCCTCCACGTCGCCGTCCGGGTAGTCGGGGTGGTAGCCCGGTCCCAGCACCGTCACCCAGATCGAGGACGGGTCGAAGCCGTAGCCGCCGTGGTCCTGGTCGGTCGTGACCAGCTCCCACGCGAACTCGATGGCTTCCTTCTTGAAGTAGTCGCCGAAGCTGAAGTTGCCGTTCATCTGGAAGAACGTGCCGTGGCGGGTCGTCTTGCCCACCTCGTCGATATCGAGCGTGCGCACGCACTTCTGCACGCTCACCGCGCGGTCGTACGGGGCCGTCTCCGCACCGATCAGGTACGGCTTGAACGGCACCATGCCCGCATTGACGAACAGCAGCGTCGGGTCGTTGTACATCAACGGGGCGCTCGGCACGACCGTGTGGCCCTTCTGCTCGAAGAACCGCACAAACCGGCTTCCGACCTCGGCTGCTTTCATCTGGATGACCTCCCAGGTTCGACCAACACCGCCGCCCGACGGGTGGGATCGTCCAGGCTGGCGCCTATTGCCGACATCCTACCCCGTCGCCTTCGCGAGCCCCGAGCGGATTTCCCGCCCGCCCGCGGCCGCGGGCGGTAGATTGGGGAGCGCCGCACCGGCAGCAGGATGGAGGACGACGATGGCCGACCCGCCGACGCCGCCGGCAGGCTCGCCCCGTACGCTCAACCTCGCCCGGGCCAGCTGGGCATACGGGCTGCGCCTGTGGGCGCGCCACCTGGGCGCGCACCAGATCACCGACATGGCCGCCACGATGACGTACTACCTGGTCTTGTCGATGTTCCCGCTGCTGCTGGCGCTCGTCTCGCTGCTCAACCTGCTGGGCGGTGCGAACGCCGTCGTCCCCGCGCTGGAGCGCAGCCTGGACGGCGTCCTGCCGCCCGAGGTGACCACCTTCGTGACGTCCATCCTGCGCGGGTTCCTCACCAGCAGCGGCGCCGGCCTGGTGCTGGTCATCGGCCTCGTCGCGGCGCTGTGGTCGGCCTCCAACTACATCGGAGCGTTCATCCGCGCGATGAACCGCGTATACGGGGTGACCGAGGGACGCCCGNTGATCAAGCGGCGNGCGGTGCAGCTGGCCCTCACGCTGGTGTTGGCCGCCGCCATCTGTCTGCTCGGCAGCGCTGCGATG
>WRGV01000225.1 GCA_009787035.1 Propionibacteriaceae bacterium
TAGACGCGGCACCGGCAAGGCGCCCAAGCCGACGTGGGCTACACGCCCATGAGGCGCAGGGCAACGCCGCCGGTGTCGTGGGCACTCGATCTAGACGCGGCACCGGCAAGGCGCCCAAGCCGACGTGGGCTACACGCCCATGAGGCGCAGGGCAACGCCGCCGGTGTCGTGGCTAGGGGAGGAAGATTTGGGTGACGAGGGTGGAGGCCCACTCTAGCAACTCCGCATCGGCGAGCGGTGTGGCCGGGATGCCGGACGCCGCGGGCCTCGGCACGAGCACGAGGTGCGTGGGCGCCTTGACGATGCTGCCCGGGTACATGCGCTGCAGCCGCAGCTGGCGCGAGGCCGGCAACGTGGCGCGCAGCAGCGGCGCGGTGACCTCGGCGGGGGCGGCGGCATCGACCGCGATCGGCGCGAACCGGATGAAGGGGCCCTGCAGCACGACATCGCGCAACCCGGCGGCGCGGCACAGCAACCGGAACCGCGCCACGGCGAACAGGGCCTCGGCGGCGGGTGGCACCGGGCCGTAGCGGTCGGCCAGCTCGGCGCGGACCTGCGCGATGTCGTCCTCGCCGCGCACCTCGGCGATGCGCTTGTACATCTCCAGACGCAGCCGCTCGGACCCGACGTAGTCGGCGGGCAGATGCGCGTCCACCGGCAGCTCGATGCGCATGGGCACGTCGTCTTCGCCCTCGACGTCACCCTTGAAGTCGGCCACGGCCTCACCCACCAGGCGCAGGTACAGGTCGAAGCCGACGTCGGCGATGTGGCCCGACTGCTCGGCACCCAGCAGGTTGCCGGCGCCGCGGATCTCCAGGTCGCGCATCGCGATCGCCATGCCCGCGCCCAGATCGGTGTTGGTGGCCAGTGCCGCCAGCCGGTCGTGCGCGGTCTGCGTCATCGACTTCTCGGGCGGGTAGAGGAAATAGGCGTAGCCGCGCTCGCGTCCGCGTCCAACCCGGCCGCGCAGCTGGTGCAGCTGCGACAAGCCCATGCGCTCGGCGCCGTCCACCAGCAAGGTGTTGGCGGTGGCGATGTCGAGGCCCGCCTCGACGATCGTCGTGCAGACGAGCACGTCGGCGCGGCGTTCGTAGAAGTCGAGCATGACCTGCTCCAGCTGGTGCTCGTTCATCTGCCCGTGGGCCACCTCGATGCGCGCCTCAGGCACCAATTGGGCCAGCCGGGCGGCCATCTTCGTGATCGACTGCACCCGGTTGTGCACGAAGAAGACCTGTCCCTCGCGGGCCAGCTCGCGTCGGATCGCAGCGCTGACCTGCGACTCGTCGAAGCCGCCGACAAACGTCAGCACCGGATGGCGCTCTTCGGGCGGAGTCGAGATCGTGGACATCTCGCGGATGCCCGTCACCGCCATCTCCAGCGTGCGCGGGATCGGCGTCGCGCTCATCGACAGCACGTCGACGTTGACGCGCAGGCGCTTGAGGGCCTCCTTGTGCTCGACGCCGAAGCGCTGCTCCTCGTCGATGATCACCAGGCCAAGGTCTTTGAAGTGGACGTTGTCGGAGAGCAGACGATGCGTGGAGATGACGATGTCGACGCGTCCGGACGACAGACCGTCCAGCGTCGCCTTGGCCTCCGCGTCGGTCTGGAAGCGCGACAGCGGCGCGACGTTGACCGGGAAGCCGGCGTAGCGGGTCTGGAATGTCTGCAGATGCTGCGACACGAGCAGCGTCGTCGGCACGAGCACGGCGACCTGGAGGCCGTCCTGCACCGCCTTGAAGGCCGCACGCACCGCGATCTCGGTCTTGCCGTAGCCCACGTCGCCGCAGATCAGGCGGTCCATCGGGACCTCCTGCTCCATGTCGTGCTTGACGTCGTTGATCGCCGACAGCTGGTCGGGCGTCTCGACGTAGGCGAAGGCGTCTTCAAGCTCGCGCTGCCAGGGCGTGTCGGGGCCGAAGGCGTGGCCGTGCGTGGCCTGGCGGGCGGCGTACAGCTTGATGAGCTCCGCGGCGATCTGGCGCACCGCGCGCCGCGCCCGCGACTTGCGGGTCTTCCAGTCGGCACCGCCCATGCGGTCAAGCTGCGGAGCCTCGCCGCCGACGTAGCGGGTGACCAGATCGAGCTGATCCATGGGCACCCAGAGCCGGTCGCCGGGCTGTCCGCGCTTGCTGGGGGCGTATTCGAGCACCAGGTATTCGCGGGTGGCCCCGGCCACGGTGCGCTGGGCCATCTCGACGTAGCGGCCGATGCCGTGTTGCTCGTGCACCAGAGCGTCGCCTGGCTTGAGCTCCAGCGGCACCACCTGGTTGCGCCGCCGGGCGGGCATCGCGCGTCGGGTGGTTTCGGCGGCAGCCGCCTGGCCCGCGATGTCGGCGCCGGTGACCACGGCCAGTTTGAGCGCCGGAGCACGCAGGCCGGAGCCCAGCGGCGCGACGACGACGGTGACGGCACCCGGTTCCGGGCGGTCGTCCAGGCTGTCCGACAGCCGCGCGCCCACACCCAGGTCGTGCAACAACTCGGCCAGCCGGTCAGCCAGGCCGCGGCCCTCGACCGCGGCCACCACGCGCCAGCCGTGATGGATGTCGGAGGTGATCGCGGCCAGCGCCTCACCCACCTGACCGTGCCAGCCCGGCGTCGGATCCAGGTGCAGCACCAGCTCCGGGCCGGTGGCACCGACGTTCCCGATGACCGTCGCATCCGGCGATCTGAGCGTCTGGGGGACAAGGCTGCTCCGATTGCCCGCCGCGGCCTCGTCATCCACCGATTCAGCACCAGCCGGAGCGGATTTGTCCCACGCAGCGGCGTCCGCGGTCTCGGGCACATCACCATCCGACCAGGCTGCCCCCTCGTCTGTGGCATCCTCCGGGGCCGCCGCGAACGGCGACAGTGTCCACCAGCACTGGCCGAGCTCCATCGCGTGGCGGCGCACATCGGCCAGCTCCCAGTAGGCCGACGCCCCCAGATCGATGGGCGCCTGGCCACCGGCGGCCGCCGCGGCCCAGCCCGCGTTCAGAAACTCTGCGCTTGTCCGGGCCAGATCGCCGGCGCGGGAGCGCACCATCTCCGGGTCGGCCACGAGCACCAGCGTGTCTGGCGGCATGACGTCGATCAGCAGCTCCAGGCGATCGACGAGAGCGGGGGCCAGCGCCTCCATGCCGTCGGCAGCCTGCCCCTGCGCGATGCGCTCCAGCAGCTCGGACAGCTCCGGATGCGCATCGACCAGCGCCGCGGCCCGGGCCCGCACCTGCGGCGTCAGCAGCAGCTCGCGGCAGGGCGCGGCCACGACCTCTTCCAGCGGCACCGGCAGACTGCGCTGGTCGGCGACGGCGAAGTGGCGGATTTGGTCGACCTGGTCGCCGAAGAACTCCACGCGCACCGGATGCTCGAACGTGGGCGGGAAGATGTCGATGATGCCGCCGCGCACCGCGAAGTCGCCGCGGCGCTCGACCAGATCGACGCGGGCATAGGCGGCCGCCACCAGATCACGGGCCACATCGGCCATGTCGTAGTCCTGGCCGACGCGCAGCCGCACCGGACGGAGCTGGCCGAGCCCGGCGACCTGGGGTTGCAGGATCGAACGCACCGGCGCGATGACCACGTCGGGGGACGGCAACTCGTCGAGTCCGGCCAAGCGGCGCAGCACCGCCAGGCGGCGCCCGACGATGTCGCTGCGGGGGCTGAGCCGTTCGTGCGGCAGCGTCTCCCAGGCCGGGTAGTAGCAGACGCGCTCGGCACCGATCGCAGCCCCCACACCGACACTCAGCTGTTCGGCTTCGCGGAAGGTGGAGGTGACAAGCAGCAACGGCCGATCGGCTCGCTCGGCAATGGCCGAGACGACCAGTGGTCGCGCCGGCGCGGGGCAGACGACATCGAGCCTCGTCAGCCCCGACCGGGCCGCACGCAGGGCAGACTGCACCGTCGCCTCGTCGCACAAAAGATCGGTGACCCCGGTCAATGCCATTGCTCCAGGATAGCTGCGCGACCCCACCGGCCCCGCAGCGAGCGGGCTCCGCGACTGGGACAAACCGCACCCACTTGGGCGATGTCGGCCTGTTCATCGCACCCGATCCAGCAAGACGGGCCGCCCTGTCCCGCCCCGCCGCGAGCCCCCCCAGAACTCGGAGAACCCCCTCC
>WRGV01000226.1 GCA_009787035.1 Propionibacteriaceae bacterium
CGCGCCTCTGCGCGATCGCTACATCGTGAGCGCGCTGGTCGAGGAGGCCATCACGTCCAGCCAGTTGGAGGGTGCGGCCACGACGCGGGACGTCGCCAAGCGCATGCTGCGTGAGGGTCGGGCGCCGCGAGACCGCAGCGAGCGGATGATCGCCAACAACTACCGGGCCATGGAGCGCGTGCGCCAACTGGTCGGCCAGCCGCTGACGGCGTCCATCGTCAACGAGCTGCACCGCATCGTGACTGAGGGGACGCTGCGCGACCCCGCCGACGCCGGGCGTATGCAGACCGACGATGCCCATCGCGTCGTGGTGGCCAGTAGTGACGAAGAGGTGCTGCATCGACCCCCTCCTGCCGGGCAACTGCGGCATCGCATGGAGGCGCTGTGCGCCTTCGCCAACGGCACCGACGACGGGCCGTACTTGCCCGGCGTGCTGCGCGCGATCGCCGTGCACTTCATGACGGGGTATGACCACTTCTTCGTCGATGGCAACGGCCGACTCGCGCGCACGCTGTTCTACTGGACGATGCTGAACAACGGCTACTGGCTCACGCAGTTCCTGACGATCTCGACCATCCTGCACAAGGCACCCGCACAGTATGGGCGGGCGTACCTGTACACCGAGCAGGACGACGGCGACCTCACGTACTTCTTCCTGTATCACCTGTCGGTGCTGCGCCGGGCGATCGACGGGCTGCGCGGGTACCTGGATCGCAAGACCGCCGAGTTGCGCCAGACTCGCCAGGCGCTGACCGGCTCGTTCAACGAGCGCCAGCTGGCGATCATGGGCGCGGCGATGGCGGGCTCCGCGTCGTCGTTCACCGCTCAGGGCGTCGCGCGGCAATTCGGCGTCACGGTGCAGACCGCCCGCGCCGATCTGACCGATCTGTGCGATCGTGGCCTGCTCTTGATGGACGCGAGCACTCGACAGCACACGTGGACGCCTGCAGCTGACCTGTCGCAACGCCTGGTGGCCACCGAGTTGCCGCTCATCTACCCGCGCCAGGCACGTGTAAATGAACTGTAAGCAACTGTAAGATTTACACTTCTGGCTCCACGCGTGGGCGCCTCAGCTAGCTGTGTCACAACGGGCGGCCAGTTGCTCGATGACCGCCTCTTCGCGCTTGGTGGCCGGGCCGTCGGCCTTGGCGATCCTCCGCGCGGCCTCCAGGAGATCGCTCAGGTCGTCGGTCTCGGCGTCGATGCGGCGCCAGACGTCGTCCGAGTCGAGATCGATTACGCCGGCAAGGGCCTCGTCGTGGACGCCGTGCCGTTCGCCGAGCAGCCGCAGCAGGTGCCGCATGAGTGTCGTCTCGTCATCGGTGGCCTTGCCGTCGGCTGAAACCACCAGCCAGGCGGCCCAGGGCAGCAGGTGTGGGTGCCTCGTGCGTCCGACCAGCGTGTCGGCCAGCTCGACCAAGCGCGCCTCGTCGCGGAAGACGCTGCGTGCGTGGCTGCCCGCCAGCTGCGTGGTGAGGCGGTTCATGAGCACCGCGAGCGGAATCCCGACGCCGGGGATGGCCACCTTGATGATCGTTCGCTGCAGCAGGTACTTGCCGACGACGGGCAGCGCCTTGGCGGCCGTGAGCACGCCGCCGGAGAAGAGCTTCTTGACCAGCGGACGGACGACGATTGGCACGGCCTTGGCGACTGCTTCGCGTCCGGCTTCGCCAGCCTTGATCGTGAAGGCGACTCGGATGAGTTTCCACAGATCGTCGGGGTCGGTCATGTCCAGCGGCACCCGGTACAGCACGGCAATGTCCCAGGCCAGCTTGAGCTGCAATTGGGTGGTATATGCCACGTCGGTCATGATCGTCGCAACGGCTGCCGGGACGGTCGCCGGGGACGCTCCGCCGAGGCTGCCGATGGTGGCGGCCACGGTGCCGGTGTATGCGCCGGCCGAGAGCCCGCCTTCGATCGCGGCGTAGCGCATGGCCATCTTGATGCGCTGGTCGACGACGGCGTCTGCGGGCATGCCCGGGTACTTGTCCTGGAAGTACTTCCAGTCGACCTTCTGGGTGTAGACGGTCACGGCCTGGCTGAGCAGATCGGTGAACCAGTTGCCCGATGTGATGTCTTCGGGCCGAAGCTTTGCGACGAAGGTGCGCAGGCTGTCCATGGCCTCTCTCACGGCGCTCTTGTCCGCAATGATCGGCAGCTCGGCCTCGCGGACGACGTCTTCGGCAGAATCCGGAAAGGCGAGGGTTGCGATCGATACGATCTGTTCGCGCTCATCGCTGGTCGCCGCTTCCTCGGTGGTCAGCGACAACCGGGCAAGGTCGCGCACCAGGGCCGTGAACACCAGCTCGCGTTGGTCTTCAGCCAGAGCTTCGTACAGCTGACGAGCCAATTCGACCGGAGATTCGCGGGTGCGAACTCTGTCGCCATTGACATCGGCATCGGCAAGCTCATCGTGCAACTGTTTGCACGTCCGACGGTCCAGGCCGAGTTGCTCGGCAACCTCGTCCAGCGTGGTCAGTTCGGCGGCGTCGACGGTGCCGTCCACAAGCGTCTGGCTTTGCAGCACCTGGGCGTACAGCAGGCTCGCCTTCGAGGGCAGGCTCGACCAGTCGAGATCGTCGGGCGCGGTGGTGTCGGATGAGGAATCAGAGGGGGAGTGCGTGCGCATGGGGGAATCCTTTGGGGGCGGTGGCCATCGGCGATGGCCGTGACACGCTCATCGTAGCTTTCGCCGGGGCTGTTCGATGAACTGTGGTGTGAGCCTTCGATGGGTCCGAGCATCGCGCACCCCCGGGTGAGACAAACTGGCCTCTCGATGCTCAGAACGGGCCGTTTTTCGACGGATCTGACCGTTGAGAGGCACGTTTGTCACACCCAGGTCGTCCAGAATCTGTCGGTGCCACCCCGTAGGCTGTTGAGCGACACAGTCGAGCGGGAAGGGGGCACACATGGGCATCGACTTCGTGCCCGCACTGAACGCCGACGGCACGCTCGCCGCGTTCGAGTCGAAGACCTTGGAGTACAAGCGGGACCTTTCGTCGCCCGACCGCGTGATGCGGGCGCTGGTAGCGTTCGCCAACTCGTCCGGCGGATGCGTGGTCGTGGGGGTCGGCGACGATCACAGCGTCGTGGGTGTCGAAGATCCGCTGGCCGAAGAGAATCGGCTTGCCAACCTGGTGATGGACGCCATCAGGCCGCTGCTCGTCCCCGAGATCGAAACCGTCCCGGTGGGGGACAAGCTCGTGCTGGTGGCGAAGGTGTATCCGGCGGGGCGGCGTCCGTTTCATGTGGCCGCTGACGGCGCGAGCCGGGGCGTCTATGTGCGGCTGGGCTCCAGCAACGTCCAGGCTGACCGCGCGACCATCGCGGAGCTCGAGCGGCAGTCCGAGGGTGGCGGGTTCGACCAGCTGCCCAACCACGGCGACCGGCTCGGCCTGGACACCACGGCCATCGCGAAGACATTTCCCGACCGGGATGTGGCCTCGGCACAGACGGTGTTGCAGCTGACCGTCGAAGACCAGGGCACGACCGTCCCGACCAACGGCGGCGTACTGCTGTTCGGCAAGGAGCGGGAGCGGTTGTTCCCGGATGCCTGGGTCTATTGCGGACGATTCCGTGGCCCGGACGGTCTCGACCTGGTCGACATGCAGGAGCTCTACGCTCCGCTGCTGGACCTTCCCGATCTGGTTGAGGCGTTCTTGAAGAAGCATGCCTTCCGCGGTGCCGACCTGACCGAGTGGCGCCGTCAGGACGACTGGAGCGTGCCGCTCGATATCATCCGCGAGGCCGTCGTCAACGCGCTCGTCCACTCCGACTACGCCCAAAGCGGCGGCCCCCTGCGCGTCGCCTTCTACGACGATCGGGTGTACGTCGAGAGTCTCGGCGGGCTGCTGCCCGGCATGACGATCGAGGCCATGCGTTCGGGGGTGTCGCGCGTGCGCAACCGGGTGATCGCCCGCGTGTTCCGCGAGGCGGGGATGATCGAGCAATGGGGGTATGGCGTGCAGCGCATGTTCCGCCGAGCCGCCGAGCTCGGCCTACCCGAGCCCAGCTATGTGGAGCTGCCGGGGCGGCTGAGGTGCGTCATCCCGACAATGCACGCGCAGATCATGGC
>WRGV01000227.1 GCA_009787035.1 Propionibacteriaceae bacterium
CGGCCGCGACGACGCAGATGATCGCGATGGCGAAGCCGCAGTACGAGATGCCGCGCAGGCGGCGCACGTTGTCGAGCGTGAAGACGTCGTCGCGGGCCAAACAGCCGAGCAGGCGCAGCAGGATGACCAGCGCGGCCAGGCCCGCGGCCAGGCACAGATACAGGGGGGCGAGCGCGTGGCGGATCCAGCCGGCGCCCACGGAGTAGCTGCCGCCGGTGGTCCAGCCGGGCGCGAACGGCAGTGCGCAGGCCACGCCGACGGCCACGACGAGGCCGATCCAGGTGACGACGATGGACGCCCGCACCGAGGTTGCGGCGGTCCAGTGTGAAGCTCTCATGCTCCGAGGCTAGCACGGGGCATATCGTTTATCAATATGAATCTATCGATAATCGAGACTCAGTCGAGGAAGGGCCTCAGGTAGTCGCGGACGCAGCGGTTCATCTCCGCGGCGAAGTCGGACATGTATTTGCGCTTGCAGAATGCGGGTATGGTGCGGTCGAAGTCTTCGCCGCGCGCCTGGATGGCGCTCCGCAGTTCGTCCGGACGAAGCCGGCGGTATCGGTCGGTCAGCACGACCGCCTCGCGCGGGAAGCGCGCGGGCTTGGTGCGGCGCAGCTGCTGCTCGGTCGGGTAGCCGAGCACCAGCAGTGCCGCCGGGAAGACGTACGGGTCGAGGCCGAGCAGCTCGACCACCTGCTCGCGCTGCTCGACGATGTCGCCGATGTAGCAGGAACCGAGGCCGTAGGCGTGCGCGGCGACCACCGCGTTCTGCGCGGCGATGGTGGCGTCGACCACCGCGAGCAGCAGATCGCCGGTGCCGGGCTGGCGAGCAGGCGCGCCAGCCAACTCGTACATGTCCAACCAGCGGCGGCAGTCGGCCAGGAAGAGCAGCACCCAGGGCGCCGACGCGATGAACGGTTGGTGGTCGCACGTCTGCGCCAGCGTGGCCTTGATCGCCGGATCGGCCACGTCGATGATCGTGTACAGCTGCTGGGCGCCGGCCGTCGGCGCGGCGAACGCGCAGTCGAGGATGCTCGCCTTGACCCCGTCCGGCACCGGCGCCGGGGTGAACATGCGCACCGACGTGCGGGTCAGCAGCTCGGCAATGGTGGCAGGGGTCGCGGGGTTCGGGTGGTCGCTCATGGCGTCACTCTAGCCGCGGGGGCACCGGCCCGGCCGCGTGGGCCACTAGACTGTATGCGGCAGGCTCCTATAGCTCAGCTGGCAGAGCAGCGGACTTTTAATCCGCGGGTCCGGGGTTCGATCCCCCGTGGGAGCACAGTAACGCAGGTCGAGTGCAGAGAACACGGGTGTTCTCTGCCGAGGCCAAGGAAACTGTTGACCAAGGAGAGGTTTGAAGAAGCTCTCCTTGTGAGAGGGAGCGCAGCGACCGAACACCTTTGGTGACCAGTTCAAACGTTGGTCACTTTTCAGGTGTGGGGCTTTGAGGCCGTCTGTTCCGGTTTCCGTGGCAGGCGGAGCGCGGCCGCCGGCCGATAGGCTAACCGTCATGGAGATTCGCATATTCACCAGCGCGGATGCCGACCAGGTGATCGCGCTGTGGCGCGAATGCGGGCTGACGCGTCCGTGGAACGATCCGCGGGCCGACATCGACCGCTTGGTGGGGTTCCAGCCCGGGCTGTTCTTCGTCGGCGAGGACGGCGGCGCGATCGTCGCGGCGGTGCTGGCCGGGTACGACGGGCACCGCGGCAGCATCAACTATCTGGCCGTCAGTCCCGCGCGGCGGTGCGAGGGCCTGGGCGCGGCGATGCTGGCCCACGCCGAGGCGGCGCTGCGGGGGCTGGGCTGTCCGAAGATCAACCTGCAGGTGCGTGCCGACAACCGGGATGTCGTGGGTTTCTATGAGCGTCAGGGGTACGAGATCTTCGAGGTGGTCGACCTGGGCAAGCGGTTCTCGGCCTGAGACCGGCGTTGGAGGGGTCTGCCGCCCCGCATGCGGGACAACCGCGCGGCCAGAGCCCCAGATCTGGCCAAAAACGGCCACACATGAGCATGTGGGGGCCTGTTTGTCCCGTCGGGGGCGGTCAGGCGGCAGCTGCGACAGGAACCGGTCGGCGTGCCCGCGGCGCGAAGGCGGCGGTGCGGATGTCCCGGTTGGTCAGCAGGGGCACCAGGGCCACGGCGGCGAGGATGCCCGCAATGAGGATGGCGGTGCGGGCGCCGAGGTGTTGGGCGATGGGGCCGAACGCGAGGGAGGTGACCATGACGGGCAGCAGTTGCGTCATGGACAGCAACGACTGGAACCGGGATTGCAGCTCGCGGGGCGTGCGCAGCACGAACAGCGGGGACATGTGCATGGTGAGGGTGGCGATGCCCAGCCCGCACAGGTAGACGCAGACGGCGCTGGGCGCCAGGGGCAGGCCGAGCGAGAAGACGATCAGGGCTGCGGCGGCCAGGACGGTGCCGGCGACCATGGGGATGATCGGCCGGTGGTAGGGGCCGCGCAGCGCGAGGATGGCGCTCGTGGTGAGCGATCCGGCGGTGTTGGCCATGATGAGGATGCCGGCGTGCGCGGATGTCCAGCCGTGCTGGTGGGCGAGCAGCGGGATGAGCAGCGACGACAGGGGCAGCACGGCGCCGGCGAAGATGGCGACCGTGACGAGCAGGGCGCGGATGTCGGCGTGGGAGCCGATGCTGCGCAGCCCCTCGACGAGCGTGTCGAGCGAGCGGCCCCGGGGGCGGGTGTGTGTTGCGGGTGCGTAGCGGGGGCGGATGCGCCACAGGACGAGGATGGCCAGGGCGTCAGTGGCGGCGTCGATCAGCGCGGAGCCGGTCAGGCCGACCCAGGCGATCAACGCGGCCCCGACGGCGGGCCCGGCCAGCCGGGTGAGCAGGCCGATGGTGGTGCTGATCGACATCAGGTGCGGCACCCTGTCGTCGGGCACGAGTTGGCGGACGAACACCGACGAGGACGGCGAACTGAACCCGTAGATCACGGCATTGAGCACGGTGTAGCCGAGCAGGATCGCCGCGACGGGCAGGTGCAGGTGCCATACGAGCGCGAATGTGGACAGCAGCACCAGATAAGCGGTGTAACAGCGCAGCATGAGCGCGCGTTGCCCGTGTCGATCGCCGACGACACCGCCGAAGATCAAGAGGCACGATGTCAGACCGCTGGCGGTAGCGTTGTTGACCGCGGCAAACGAACCACTCACCCCGGTGGATGCCCAACTGAGCCCGAACCCCCACGCTGCCGATCCCACCGCTGAGATCGCAACGGTGCCGAGCCATCCTGACACGACAGCTGTGTCGCTGAGGGCGTGATGTCCGGTCATCTGTGCCTCCATGGGTAGGGCCAAAGTGCGGCGCATGCGGCGAGGACGGGCATGCCAGTGTCTGCGTGCCCTTCCTCACCGCACGTGGCAGTCGGGAGCCCGTTCTAGAACGGGAGCTCCGGCTGATCAGGGTTGGGATCTTCGTCTCCGGGCCCCATGGTGTAGTGGAGCGTGTCGTACCTCCCTCCGGAGTTGATCTAATAATTACATATTTCAGACTAGGTCTGTTCGATGCGCGCCTCATCACCGTGCATGCACGGAACCTGTGTCATCTCGCAGTGCGACGGGCAGGGTGACACGACCATGGCCCGCTGGTGCGATGGGCCAGATCTCCAGACAGCACGGTCCGTCCTTGTAGATGTACCAATCAGTGAACCCACAGGTACCTCACTGCAAAGTGGTTGCATCTTTCGGGCACTGGGGGGGGCACAGAACTTCCTCATGTGGGCTCATAGGAAGCGCAGTTGCGAGGCGAGGCGTCCCGCCCCCATCCTCTGTGGACGATCAGAGTGCCAGCCCGTCGACCGCCCGCGCCGACCCCGGGGCGCCGCGGAACCCTCCACCGCGAAGTGGATGCGTGTGTGCGCACGTGCTTTGAGGGCGTCCGTGGCGATATTATGACCCTGCATACAGATGCCCGGTCTGTCTGCTCCCCGTGAAAGTCAGGTTCGCCATGATGCGCTCGCCCGCGCGGCGCTTGTCGCAACACCATTCCTGCCCCCACACCCCGCACACCTCAGCCGGACGTGCCACTGCGCGCTACGCGCTCGCC
>WRGV01000228.1 GCA_009787035.1 Propionibacteriaceae bacterium
ATTTTACCCCCTCATTCGTGGACAGTGCCGCTGAGCTCCGTATGCCATGGAGCGCCATGCACTGGAACCGCCGCACCTACTCGATACAGGAGGAAGCCGGAACGTCTGGGCGGCGTTCGCGCCTGAGGATGTTCCCCGGATCGTCGAGCAGGTGCGTACAGCCTCCCTTGCTGGGGATCTTTCTGTCGAGCCGTATTTCCGGGGCCCGTTGTACAGCGCCGAGACTCTCACTTGGCACGGGGAGACCCGGCTCTTGGGGGTCACGAGCCGGCTGCTTGGCAAGCCGCCTTCATTCAGGGAGGACGGACTCGCCTTCCCCTGTCAGATGCAGGCTACCGCCGTCGCTGAATGGATCACCCGCGTCCTAGAGGCCATCGGATACACCGACGGATTCGCCCACTGCGAATTCATCACCACCAAGGACGGGTTCGAAATCGTCGAGGTCAACCCCCGCCTCGGCGGCATGCGGATCGGCGAAGTGATGTGCCGCAGCCTCGGAGTCAACATCTACGACGCCTTCTTCGATCTCGCTTCGGGCCGGCGGCCGGGCCTGATGGACCTCCCGCTGCCCGTGTTGAGCGCCTGGGCCGAGATCGCCGTCTACGCCCCGACAGCAGGATCCTTCGTCGCCATCAACGGCCAAGACGTCGCCAGAGAATACCCAGGCCAACCCGATGTCGCAGTTCTGCGACGACCGGGAACACAGATGCCTGGCACCCAGAACGACCGAGCTCTGGTGGGCAGCGTCTTGACATCCGGGCCCACAACCGAGATCGCCATGCACAACGCCCTCTCCGCCTCTGGGGAGTTGACCTGCGAGATGAGCACGCCTTGACCCATCCGCCTGCCAGTCGTTCCCAGTCGCCGACCCGGATCACCNGGCCCGTTCTCGCTTTGCTGGCGGCGTCGTTCTGCTCCAGTTTGAGCGGGTTCCTGGTGACGCCGTTCCTGGCCGTGTATCTGGTCAACCAGGGGCATCTGAGCCCCGGCATGGCGGGTACGTATATCGGTCTCATGTACTGGTGCCTGACCGNCGGCGGCGTGTTCGGCGGCGCGCTGGCCGACCGGTGNGGCGTGAAACCCGTCATGCTGCTCGGCATTCTGCTGCGCGTGCCGGGCTATCTGTTGTTCCTGTGGGCCGACCGCGATGCCGCGCTGCTGGCCGCGTGCATCATCGTGAGCCTCGGCGGCGCGCTCTTCTTCCCCACATCCAAGGCGGCGCTGGTGCTGCTGACCACGCCGGTCACGCGCTTGCGCATCTTCGCGACCCGCAACATGTGTGCCAATGTCGGTGTTGCGGTGGGGCCGCTTCTGGGTGCGGGGTTGCTGGCGGTGTCACCGCGCCTGTTGTTCATCGTCTCCGGCGCCATCTTCGCGGCACTGGCGGTGTTGCTGGCGGTGGTGTCGTTGCCGAAGGCCGCACCGCACGAGCAGGACATTGTGCCGGGACGGGCTGCGTCCCGACTGTTCACCGTGCCCGTCATCTCGGTCTGTTTGGTCTCGTTGCTTTTCGGCTTGGCCTACATCCACTTCGAGTCCACGGTGCCGCTGTTCCTCGGAGCCATCGGGCAGGCCTGGTTCCTGCCGGTCATGTTCACGGTGAACGCCGTGGTCGTCGTCGCCGCCCAGCCGGTGGTCGCCGTGCTGATCCGCAGACTGTCGGCCCGGACCTGCTGCGTGTTCGGTTTCATCTGCTACGGGCTCGGCTACTCCAGCTTCGCCGCTCCGGGCCATGTGATCTGGGTCTGGATCGCAGGCGTGATCGTGTTTAGCGTTGGCGAGGTGATCCTGAGCCTGCTGATCGATATTCGCATATCCGTTGTTTCGCCGACCCGATCCGCGCGCGTGTTCGGGTTGTCGAGCCTGGCGAACGCCTTCGGCGGTCTTGGCGGCGGGTACGCCGGCGCGACGGCGCTGGGGTCGGTGCCGGGTGGCGCGGGTGCGGGGTGGCTCGTCCTGGGCCCGGTCAACCTCGTCCTCGGCGTTGTGGGTGCCCTGACGCTGCGGCCGCTGGATGCGCCGGAACTCACCGTCGACAAGGAAGGAGACAAGGCGCATGGGGCGAGCATGTGACAGATACGTGGTGCTTCTGGGGCCCAACGCGGCGCTGTGCGAGCGGGCGCGCGCCCGGGGCCTGGGGGTGATCGTCGTCGACAACCAGGCGAGTCTGGCACCCGGGGTCGTCGGTTTGGCCGACCACGTGCTGCTGACCGATTACACCGACACCGGTCTGGTCACCGATATCATCGCTAATTTCGGACGGCGCTTCGATCTGGTCGGCGTCCTGTCGTTGACCGAGAAGGGGCTGCTGCCGCAGGCGATCCTGAACGCCGTGCTCGGGTACGCCGACAACGATGTCGCCGCGGTACGACGCGTTGTGGATAAAGGTCGTATGCGCGCCCGTCTGGCTGGCGATCCGCAGCTTGCGGTGCCGTTCCGGGTGGCGGACGACGCGCAGGCGGTGACAGGCTTTGCCGCGCAGGCGGGGTTCCCCGTCATCGTCAAGCCCGTGGACGGAGCCGCCAGTGTGGGCGTCCGGCTGCTCGAAACCCAAGCTGACATCGACCGTGCCGATGCGGTGATCCGGTTTCCGGTGCTCGCCGAGACGTTCTATGCGGGCAGGGAGTATTCGGCCGAGGCATGGTCGTACGACGGCCACCACCATATCGTCGCCATCACCGAGAAGACGCTGTTCGGTGACGGCGCTGGCAGATTCGTGGAGGCCGGGCACTGCGTGCCAGCGCCCATCGCACCGGCCGAACGCGAGCGGATCGCACGGTGTGTTTGCGCGTGTCTGTGCATGCTCGGCATCCGGTGGGGGCTCACGCACACCGAGGTCATCGTCACCGACGAGCGCATGGTGATCGTGGAGACGCACACCCGCAACGGCGGCGACCACATCGTCGATCTGGTCAGACAGGCCTACGACGTGGACCTGCTCGACATCGCCATCGCCATCCGCTGCGGGCAAGAACCCCCGGAGCGCGCCGGCGACACCCCGAACCACGCCGCCGCGATCCGTTACTTCACGGCCCCCGCCGGCACGCTATGCGGCATCGAAGGCCTCGCCACAGCCAGGACCAGCCCGGGCGTCGTCGATCTGCACCTGGATGTGCATCCCAGCGATCACATCGGCGACATCACATCCTCGGGCACCCGCATCGGCTACGTGATGACGATAGGGCAGACCCCCAACGAAGCAATCAGCCTGGCCGACCAAGCTGCAGCCAATGTCCAGTTCGATATACCGCAAGCCGACACGCCCAGCCTGCACCCCCAGAAGTGAAGTGAAGGATGTCCACTCAAGAGCCGACCAGTAAGCGCATCATCATCGGGACGGTCTTCCTCTGTGCAGCTTTCGTCTGCGTTGTTGTGATGGCCGTCATGATGGTGGTCAACTGGCGAACCTACGACCCGAGCAGTGTCATGGAATCGCTCAGCCTCAAGGCGCGACAAGAACTCACGGCGTTGGGGTATGGCTGCCTCGCAGTGATCTTTGCCGGAGTTGGGCTGATCCTGCGTCGCGCACCACGGCACAGGTGAGAACAGACGCGCGGCGTCTGCGCTCTTCTGACCGGCAGTGGGTCGGCGGGGCGATACGATGAAGAGACCCATTCATCGCAGAGGGGACCCCTTATCATGAGCGCGCAGTGGCCAGCCGGTGGCCGGGGCCGACACCCGGTGGCGCCGCTGCGCACGCAGCCGGCGCAGGTCTACACACCCCCCACGCAGCCGCCCGTCTTCGATCCGGCGCTCACGGTGTCGGCCACGGTGCTGATGGTCGCCGGCGGCATCGTCGGATTCATCGGGGTGTGCTCGCGGTACTACCAGATCTCCATTCCCGACGGCCGAGGGCCGATGACCGACAACCTCGGGCTTGCCATGTCCGGGCCCGGATGGGCGGTGCCGTACGCCGGGCCCGCGGCCGTGATCCTGCTGTGCGCGGCCGGGCTGGCGCTGTTCGACATGCGGTGGGTGCCCAGGCCACGGGGCGCGCAGCCATCGCCGTGGCCGAAGTACGTGCTCATGGCGGGGGTCGGCGGGG
>WRGV01000229.1 GCA_009787035.1 Propionibacteriaceae bacterium
TCGACGAGCCGAGCGTGGTCACGGAGGAGGTGGACGCCGACGCGTCCAACCAGGAGTGGCCCGTCCGGGTCGTGCACCGCCCAGCGGGCACCTGGCGCCCGGGCGAGGACGTCGAGCATGACACGCTGGGTCGGGGCTGGGTCTGGGGCTCGGGCCTGGGCGTGGTGACGGTGCGCTTCGAGACGCGCCTGACGGGCGTGGGCCCCGTCCGTTCGCTGCCGGGGGACGATCCCGCTTTGCATCGCGCTGACCTGTTGCCGATGGCGTACGAGGTGCCCGATGACGGCGGGCCGCTGTCGGACGATCCCGACCCTGCGCCCGCAGACGAGTGACGGGATCGGGCGCCGCCACGTCGGCTACAGTGGGTAGGCACCCGGTCGGAGTGGTGGAACTGGCAGACACGCGAGATTTAGGTTCTCGTGCCGCGAGGCGTGAGGGTTCGAGTCCCTTCTCCGATACGGCGATGCGTCATCTGACCGACGATGCGGCCTGGACGGGGGCCGGCAGGTGGATCTGCTCGGCGAAGCGGTCGAGGGCCGAGCGGGCGCCGGAGGTCCAGGGCAGGCTGCGCCAGTGGCGCAGGGGCACCCAGCGGGCCAGGTCGGTGGTGCCGTCCACGTCGGTGACGACGGGCGGGGTCGGGTCGGCGCAGGTCGCGGTGTAGATCAGGCGCAGGGCGTGGAAATCCTCCCAGATGCCGGTCGAGGCGCGTCCGATCCAGTGATCGGATTGCAGGTCGATGAGCCGGTCGAGTTCGATGTGCTGCGACGTCTCCTCGGAGATCTCGCGCAGCACGGCCTCGGCGGGCGTCTCGCCCGGCTCGATGCCGCCGCCGGGCAGCTGCCACACGCCGGGCACGGGCCCGCGTTCGGAGTTGCGGGTGCCGAGCACGCCCAGCTCGGAGCGCACGATCGCGTACGCCGCGACGCGCTGGTGCTTGATGGGCGGGATCGGCGGGCGCTCCTCTTCCTGGGGACGGCTGCCGTGCGGGCGGGTCCTGGGCGGACGGCTGGTCAGGCGCCGCTTGGCCATCTGCGCGATGACGACCAGCTCACCGTCGTCGTCCAACCGTGCCGACATAGGCCGCACTAGCACGAATCCGCGGGTCCACAACAGCTGCCGGGGATCCTCACCGTGGCCGACCTCCACCTGCACGGTGGCAGGCGGAACCGCTGGGAGGAGGCCGATGAGGCGCATAACGACCATTGTCTCACGTGCGGTGCGCGGGCGGGGGGTCAGTGCAGCTGCTGGGTGATGTCGTTGCCCGAGGGCGAATAGACGACGGTGGTCAGCCCGACGGTGAACCGCATGGTCGGGAAACCGAGGTTGCTGCGCATGTCCATGACCATCGAGATGCTCGACGTGGGGCTGGCCAGCTGGGCGGGAAGCGTGGCCATCAGGTGGGCGACGACCGCCGGCTCGACCTGGGACGGCGCGAAGGTCTCGTCCTTGGTCGTGGCCTTGCGGACGACGGTGTATTCGGGCAGCTTGGCCGGACGGACGCGGTGTTCGATTTCGGTGGGGCTGACGCGCACATCGGCCCAGAACTGCGTCGCATCGATGCCGATCTGGATGACCTGGGCGCCATCGCCGGTGGTGTCGGCCATCGCCTCGGTGATGCCAGCGACCGTCGTGAAGCTGATGGCGTTGATCATCGTGCCGTCGGGGCGGAAGAAGATCGTCTGCGACTCGGGCGAGGTCGTGACGGTCATCAACACCTTGCCCTGGTTGTATTCGTTGATCTGCAACTCCTGCTGTGCGGACGACCCTGCCACGGCGCTGGCCTGCGCGAACAGCGAGCCGATGTCGCGCAGGTTGAAGTCGGACGGGTCGAACGGCTGCTGGTCGACGTACGTGATCCCGGAATCCACGGGGGTCACCTGCCCGCCGTCCCAGTCGAGCGTGATCGCCTGGTCGTCCTGCACGTACGTCAGCGTGGCATCGGTCGTCGTGACGGTGATCCGGATGACCGGATTGCCGTGCGTCTGCGCCACCAGCTGGGATACGGCTGCGCTGGCCGCGCCCGGGGCGGCCAGATTGATGCTCGGCGAGCTCGGGCTGGGCGTCTTCGTCGCGCTGGGGACGGTCGGGGCGGTGCCGCAGCCGGCGACGAGCAGACCGGCGAGCACGGCAGCGATCCAGCGCAGGCGCCGCGCACCGGTCGGGCGTGGACGGCGCGGAATGTTCATCTTTCGAGCGTATCTCAGCTGCGGCATGCCTGCCGGGGCAACACCTGCGCCAACGCTGGTCTGGTCGGCTAAGGTGGGAGATGTGCCGGGCATTCTGGCACCGACCCGATGAGTCGATGATGCGAATCGAGGGACCATGACCGATCAGAATCTGAGCGAACCCGCCTCACAGCCACAGGACGCCACCGTTGTCGTCAGCCGCACGGTGGCGTTCCCCGTCCGGCAGGTGTGGCGCGTCCTGATGACCAAGGACGGCGCCGAAGCGATGCTCGGCCCGGGCGCGCAGTTCGGTGAGAAGGGGCACAGCTGGGTGGCCGAGAACGGCCGCACCGGCGTCATGCGCAGCCTGCATCCGCTGGAGGAAATCCGCTTCTCCTACCGCCGCGACGAGCAGGCGGCGCCGACCACCGTCGAGCTGGCCCTGCAGGCTGAGGAGGATGCGACGGTGCTCACCGTGACGCATTCCAAGCTGGAGCCCGACATGGATCTGGACGATCTGCGCACACGGTGGCAGGCCGCCCTCGACCGCGTCGCCGATCACCTCGCGCAGCTGTAGCACCGCCGTCCCGGGGTGGTTGTCCCGCCCCGGGACGATTGCGCGGGCTGACTTCGCATGATTGCGCCCGGCATTCCGTGGCGAGGCACGTCCGGTTGGGCTAGCGTGGAGCCATGCGGAAGTTCTTGAAGAAGTTGCTGTTGATCATCGGTGCGGTCGTCATCGTCGTGGCGGTCGTGCTGACGTCCATCGGCGGCGTCAAGGTGTCGAATCTGGCCACCGAGGCGGCCACGGGCTCGAATGCGCTGATGTTCATGCTGGTGGGGGCAGTCGGCGCGCTGATCGGCGGGTTGCTGTTGGGCATCTCGCTGGCCACCCCGTCCAAGGGCTTCAAGGAGCAGTACGAGCGCAAGCAGGCCGCGGTGGCCGCGAAGGCGGAGGCGACGGCGCAGTAGCGCCGGATGCTGCAGCGGCACGCCACGCGTGCACCCGTCGGCGCCCCAGGTGTGAGGAGTGGGCATGAATTTCGAGAAAGTCGTCTTCGGCTTTTTCATCACGCTGTCGTTGACACTCAACTTCGGGTTCTGGACGGGGTCGATCAACGATCCCGAAGACCACAACGGCATCGAGCTGGCGGCCGCGCTGGTCGTCAGCCTGATCGCCACCGTCTTGAAGTTCGGCGACCGCACCCAGATCGGCGCCGTGCACCTGGCGACGAGCCTGGTTGCCGATGTGCAACTGCTCGTGGCCTGTGGCATCTGGGTCTGGGCATCGCAGGCGGCCGGCGGGATGTCGTCGCACTACATCGCGCTGGTGGTGTCGATGTCGGGCGGTGCGCTGGTCGCTAACGTCATCTCGGTGATCCTGATGATCAGCGAGATCCTGCAGTACCGCCGCTGAGGACACGCCGATGCCTGCGAATGGCTTCCGGGCAGGGCGCACCGGCCCGATGAGCGACGTGGTCTACCTGATCATGCGGCGCATGCGGACGCCGCTGCTCGTGCTGCTGCTCGTGTTCACGGTGTGCACGGTCGGGTTGTCGCTGACACCGGGCGTGGACGCCGCCGGGCATCCGGCCAAGCCGATGGGCCTGTTCGACGCGTTCTATGTGATCAGCTACACCGCCACGACCATCGGATTCGGCGAGATCCCCGCCCCCTATTCCACGCTGCAGCGCATCTGGATGACGGCGTCGATCTACCTGACCGTCATCGCGTGGTACTACGCGCTGGTGACGACGCTGGCGCTCGTCCAGGATCGCGCCTTCCAGACGGCGATGCGCATGGGACGGTTCAGCACGCACGTCCAGCGTCTACGGGAGCCGTTCTACATCGTGTGCGGCGTCG
>WRGV01000230.1 GCA_009787035.1 Propionibacteriaceae bacterium
ATCGGCCTGTACGGGCTGATGGACGCCGGCCAGGGCGTCGCCTGGCTGGCGGCCGGGATGGGCGTGTTCACGGTGGCGCACCTCATGCTCGTGGCCGGCTTCGTGCTGGCCGGGTTGTCGCTGCGACTGGCGGGGCGCCGGGCCGTCCGGACGCGGTATCGTCCCGACGCGTGGGGGCTGGCCGAGTGGGTTGTCGTGGCCTGCGGAATCGTCCCGGCCGCCGTCACGATCTGGCAGGCCGGCGCGCGGCCGGACGTCGCGTTCCCCGCCGCGGGCGTGTGGCCGCAGATGAGCCTGCCACTGCTGATCGGGGTGTTGGTCGGGGTGCTGCCCGGCCTGGTCACGCCGACGCCATCGAGTTCAAGGAGCCCCGCATGATCGCCTTCGAGCACGTCAGTGTGCAGTACGCGCGCGCGGAGGCGCCGACGCTGCGCGACGTCACGTTCGAGATCGACGAGGGGACGTTCGCGCTGGTCGCCGGGCGCACGGGCGTCGGCAAGTCGACGCTGTTGGGCGCGATCAACGGGCATGTCCCGCACTTCACGGGCGGCACGCTGCGCGGCCGCGTGCGCGTCGACGGCCTCGACACGCGCGACCATCCGCCGCGCGAGCTGGCGCACGTGGTCGGCGTCGTGGGACAGGATCCGCTGCTGGGCTTCGTCACCGACACCGTCGAGGAGGAGCTCGCCTACGGCATGGAGCAGCTGGGCGTCGCCCCCGACGCCATGCGTCGCCGCGTGGAGGACGCCCTGGATCTGCTGAGCATCGCCGACCTGCGCGGACGGCCGCTGCGCGCCTTGTCGGGAGGTCAACAGCAGCGGGTGGCGATCGCGTCGGTGCTGGCCGCCGGGGCGCGCGTGNTGGTGCTGGACGAGCCGACGTCCGCGCTCGACCCGACCTCGGCCGAGGAGGTGCTGGCCGCGCTGNTGCGCCTGGTGCACGATGTNGGCGTCACGCTGGTGATCGCTGAGCACCGGCTGGAGCGCGTGCTCGAATACGCGGATGTCATGCTGCTGCTGACCGGCGATGGCGGGGTGCGCCTGGACGATCCGGCCACGATCATGCGCGACAGCCCCATCGCGCCGCCGGTCGTCGAGCTGGGGCGCCTGGCCGGCTGGTCGCCGCTGCCGCTGTCGGTGCGCGACGCCCGCCGCCACGCCCGCGGCCTGCGCGAACGGCTGGCGCTGGTGGCCCCAGACGGGGTGCCGCCTGCCGGGGACGGGGCGCTCACAGGCCCTCACAAGGGCTCTTGTGAGGGCCTGGAGGCTCGCGGAATCGTCGTCGCCTACGCCGATCAGGTGGCCGTCGCGGGCGCCGATCTCGACCTGGCCCCAGGCACCATCACGGCGCTGATGGGACGAAACGGCTCCGGGAAGTCGAGCCTGCTGTGGGCGCTGACGGGCGTGGGCCCGTGCCAGGGTGGCACGTGGAGCGTGGCGGGAACGCCGCTGCAGCGCGCGGGCGTCGAAACGATCCGGCGTCACCTGCGGCTGGTGCCCCAGACGGCGTCCGACCTGCTCTACCTGGACAGCGTCGGCCAGGAATGCGTCCAGGCCGACGCGCAGAACGGCCGTCCGGCCGGGACATGCCGCGCGATGCTCGACCAGCTGACGCCGGATGTCCCAGATTCGTCCCACCCGCGCGACCTGTCGCAGGGCCAGCAGCTCGCCCTGGCCCTGGCGGTGCAGCTGTGCGGGCAGCCGTCNGTGCTGNTGCTGGACGAGCCGACNCGCGGCCTGGACTACCCGGCCAAGGCCGCGCTGGGGCGCATGCTGCGCCGNCTGGCCGANCAGGGCCGCGCGATCGGCGTCGTNACGCACGATGTCGAGTTCGCCGCGCAGGTGGCCGACCGGGCCGTGGTGATGGCGACCGGCGAGGTCATCCAGGCCGGTCCGGTGGCCGACGTGCTCGCCACGTCGGCGACCTTCGCGCCGCAGGTGGCCAAGATCATGGCGCCGCAGCCCTGGCTGACGGTGGCGCAGGTCGCCGCCGGGCTGCAGGAGGCATCCGATGCCTGAGATTGTGGGACAACCGAGGGGCCAGATGCGCACAGCGGCCCCCAGACGCCGATTTCTGACATCTGGCACCGCCGTTGTCCCATTTTCCGGCGGCGCAGATGTCCGCGCCGTCCCCATCGGCCTGGCGTCCGGCCTGCTGATGGCCCTGACCTCGGTGATCGGCCTGGCCATGTTCGCCTGGCCGTTCGTGCTGCCCGCCGCGGCGACCGGCACGCAAACCAGCCAACAGGCGCCGTTCCTGTTCGTGGTCATGGCGCCGCTGCTGATCCTGCTGGTGCTGGCCCAGNTGGCNGACGGCGGCATGGATGCCAAGGCGTTGGCCATCCTGGGGCTGCTGTCGGCGGTCAATGCCGCGGTGCGCATGGTGGGCGCCGGCACCGGCGGCGTCGAGACGGTCTTCTTCCTGTTGGTGCTTGCCGGACGCGTGTTCGGCCCCGGCTTTGGCTTCACGCTGGGCTGCACGTCTTTGTTCGCGTCGGCGCTGCTGACGGCGGGAGTGGGCCCGTGGCTGCCGTTCCAGATGCTGTGCTCAGCATGGATCGGCATGGGCGGCGGCCTGCTGCCGCGCCGCATCGCCGGCCGCCCGATCCGCGGCAAGGCCGAGATCGCGATGCTGGTCGTCTTCGGCATCCTCGCCGCATACGTGTTCGGCGCGCTGATGAACCTGTGGTTCTGGCCCTTCATCGCGGGCTCGACGATGGGCGACCAGGCCAGCCTGGCCTACGTGCCGGGCGGGTCGATCCTGCAGAACCTGCGCCACTTCCTGGCCTTCACGCTGCTCACCTCGACGGCGACCTGGGACACCGTCCGCGCCATCGCCAATACCGTCGCCATCCTGGTCGTGGGCCCCGGCGTGCTGGCGGTGCTGCGCCGCGCGACGGCTCGCGCCCAGTTCGTCCCGGATGTCCGCTTCCAGTCACCGCCAAAGTAGTATCTACGCTACAGTGGTGGCATGGTCACGATCACGATGACGGAGTTCAACCGCAACCCGTCCCGGGTAACGAGCGCGCTGGAATCCGGTGAGACGGACGTGGTGCGGGTCACCAAGCGCGGCGTCCCCGCGTTCGAGGTGAAGCGCATCGAGGTGCCCACCGACCCCATCGAGGCGCTGATCGCCGCCGGCAAGGCGACGCCACCGAAGGACACGTCGCGTCTGCCGATCGACTGGAAGCCCGAGCCGGTGCCGCCAGGTGTCGATCTACTCGATGAGCTGGAGCGCGATCGGAACTACCTTGACTATTGCTAGCTGGTATGTCGACTCGTCCGTGATGCTGCGCATGGTCAAGGAGGGATCGGTTGCTGTGCGTCGCTGGTTCGACGAAGCGGTCGCTGCTGGCGACGTCTTGATTGCATCCCGGCTGATGCCGCTTGAGATTCGGCGCACGCTTCACAATCACCGTCTCAGTCTGAGCAATGCCAATATCTCCATTGGTCGATTTCTCTTGCTGAGTGTGGACGACGCGCTGCTGGACGAGGCTGAGCAACTCGCGCCGGTGCTGAGGGGTGCGGATGCGATCCACCTCGCCTCGGCCCTGCGGGTCGGTGGCCCGATCACCGTCGTGACGCATGACGCCCAGATGGCCGCCGCCGCACGGCAGCTGGGCCTGGCCGTCCTGGACCCGGTGACCGACGACCCGACTCGTCCGCCCGTGGCCTGATCAGGCCGGGCTGGCGGACGAGTTGCGCCGCAAGATTGAGGCGCTGGCAAGGGTGATCACCATGCCGAGCATGGCGACGACGATGACGGTGTGATAGCCGGAGCGGTATCCGAAGCTGTCGATGAACCGTCCGGCCACGGCCGAGCCGATGGACGCGCCGATGCCCAGCGCGGTGCCGACCCACGACAGGCCCTCGGTCAGGCGGTTGGGCGGCACGAGCGCCCCCATCAGCGAGTTGGAGTTGATCAACGTCGGCGCGACCGTGAAGCCCGAGATGAACCCGCAGACCGCCAGCACCAGCGGCGAGTGCGCGACCAGCAGCAGCCACACGCCGGCGGCGTAGCAG
>WRGV01000231.1 GCA_009787035.1 Propionibacteriaceae bacterium
CCGCAACGCACCATACGGACAGCGAGCTTCGACGAGACCAAGGCGCGGACAGCCGCCGTGGACAATGAAGTCCACAAGGCTGGCCGCAACGCAGGTATCGTCGAAGCGACCTCAGCGCTTGCTGTACTGAGGGGCTTTGCGGGCCTTCTTGAGTCCCGCCTTCTTGCGCTCCTTGATGCGGGCGTCGCGGGTCAGCAGGCCGGCCTTCTTGAGGGCCGGACGGCTCGCCTCGGCGTCGATCTGGTTCAGCGCGCGGGCGATGCCCAGGCGGATGGCGCCGGCCTGGCCGGTCACGCCGCCGCCGCTGATGCGGGCGATCACGTCATAGGAGCCGACCACGTTGGCCGTCACGAACGGCTCGTTGATGGTCTGCTGGTGCAGCTTGTTGGGGAAGTAATCCTCCAGCGAACGGCCGTTGATGCTGAACTGGCCCTTGCCGGGGACGAGGCGCACGCGCGCCACGGCCTCCTTGCGACGGCCCGTGCCGCGTCCGGGAGCCACGACCGCCGGGCGCGAGCCCACGGGGCCCGCCGTGCCCGTGCCCGTGCCGTCCGCACGGTAGGCGATCTCACGGTTCTCTTCGTCCACGAACGGCGTGATGGCGTCGACCGCATCGACGGCCTCGTCGGCCTGGACGTCCTCGGTGTTCATGTTCTCACTCACTGGGCCACCTGCGTGATCGTGTAGGGCTTGGGCTGCTGGGCCTTGTGCGGGTGCTCCGGGCCGGCGTAGACCTTGAGCTTGGTCAACTGCTGGCGGCTCAGCTTGTTCTTGGGCATCATGCCCCACACCGCGCGCTCGATGGCGCGGCGCGGATCCTTGGCGAGCAGTTCGCCGATCGTGCGCACCTTCAGGCCGCCCGGGCGTCCCGAATGCGTGTAGCGCAGCGACGTTTCGCGCTTGTTCCCGGTCACGACAACCTTCGACGCGTTCACGATGATCACGAAGTCACCGGTGTCGATGTGGGGCGCGAACGTTGGCTTGTCCTTGCCGCGCAGCAGGGTCGCGGCGGTGACGGCCAGACGGCCGAGCACCACCCCCTCGGCGTCAATGACATGCCAGTTCCTGGTGACCTCGCCAGGCTTTGGGCTGTAGGTAGGCACGGTCTGAGACCATCTTCCGCTAGTGGTGGGCATCTGCTGGTTGCACGCCTTCTCGCAAGAGAAAGCGTCCGCCCGCAGGCACGAGACCCGCAAGCGGTGCGCAACAGCACTTCAGGATACCGTGCCCCCCGGACGCCGGTCAAAAAAGCCCGGTGTCCGGATCGGCGCGGCGCGGGGGATGCGGGACGAATCAACGGGCAAACCAGCGGCGCCGCACCGCCAGCGCGCCGGCTCCGGCGGCCACGACCAGCACCAGCACCGCCCCCGTCCAGACGAAGGGTGACACCGTCCCGCCCGTGGACGTGCCCACATCGACGAGCGCCGGCGCCGTCCCGTCCGCCCGCAACACCATGAACGACACCGGGTCGCTCGGCGCCGAAGCGTTGCCGTCCGGATCCGTCTGGGCCGCCGTGACGGCGTACAAGCCCGGGTCGAGCGCCTCCGTCGGCACGCACATCCATGCCCCGCTCGTCGGCACCGTCACCTGGCACAGCAGCGTGCCACCCTCCACGACCGTCACCAGGGCACCGGACTCCCCCGTGCCCTTGATCGTCGGCTTGGGCAGCTGCGTCGTTGACCCGTCGGCCGGGCCGGTGATCGTCGGCGTGCCGGGCGCCATCGTGTCCACCGTGAACGTCACGGACACCGACTTCGACTGGTTGTAGGCGAGATCGACCGCGAACGCCGTCAGCGTGTGGGTGCCGTCCGTGAACTCCAGCGGGCCCAGCGCCGTCGTGTACTCGCCCGTGCCGGCCGCCGGCTGCTGCGGGGTGCACGACCAATGGCCGTCCACTCCGACCGTCACCGCGCACACGTACCCATCACCGTTCGACACGAACACCCGTGAGCCGGCCTCCCCCGTGCCCTGGATCAGCGCCGAACTGCTGGCGAGCACCGATCCGTCCTGCGGCACCGTGATGACCGGGGCCGCCGGGGGCACCGTGTCGATCGCGAACGACAGGGCCGCGGACGGATCCGACGCGATCCCCGCCGAGTCCGTCTGCACCGCCGTGATCGTGTGCACGCCGTCCGCCAGCGGCGTTGAGACCGTGCACGACCAGCTGCCGTCGGCCTGGACGACCGTCGTGCAGACCGACGTGGTGCCCTCCAGCAGCTGCACCGATTGTCCGGCCGCCCCCGTGCCGGAGAACGTCGGCGTCGCCGTGTTCATCGCGCCGTTGACCGGCTGGTAGACGATCTGCGGGGCGTTCGAGGTGGTGGACGCGTCGGGCACCGTCTGCGAGCCCAGAGCGGCGTCCACCGCACCGCCGCCGGACGATGTCGTCTGGGATGACACGGTGCCGGACGAGGTCTTCGCGGCCGACGTGGTGCCCGAGGACGTGGTGCCCGACGTGGTCGAGGTGGTCGGTGGCTTCGCCGCCGACGACCCGGGCTTGGTCGTCGTCGAGGCGCCGGACGAACCCGTCGTGGTGTTGCCCGACGACGAGGGGTTCTTGGCGGGCGCGGACGCCGAGCCGGACGATCCCGTGGTGGCCGGCGGCTTCGTGGTGACCACCGGCGGGGAGCTGGAACCGGGCAGCGTGATCTGGAACTGGCGCAGGCTCGTCCACACCGATCCGCTCGGCGTGGCCTGCATCACGCCCACCGCGATCTCGCCCGCGGCCAGCGGCGTGCCGGGCGCGCACGACCAGGTGCCGCCCGACGTCACCTCCGTCGTGCACAGCGTCGTCGACGCGCCGGAGCTGGCGAACCGCGTGACCGTGATCGTCGCACCCTCGGCACCCGTGCCGCTGAACGTCGGCGTCGTGTCGGACAAGACGGTGTCTGCGGCCGGCACCAGGATGACCGGGGAGACCGGCGGCACGCCGCTCTGCGTAAACGTGACCGCCTTCGAGACCGCCGAGCTGGCGCCCGAGCTGGCCGTCGCCGTCACCGTGTGCTTGCCTGGGGGCATCGCCTTGTAGGCCAGACACGTCCAGTTGCCGTTGCTGGTGACGTCGGTCTGGCACAGCACGGTGCTGCCCTCGCTCACGACGATATGGTTGGACGGCGTGCCCGTCCCCTGGAACACCGGCGAGGTCTTGGTGCTGCTGGAACCGTCGGCCGGCGACGTGATCACCGGCGGGTTCACCGCGGCCTGCGCGGACAGGGTGCCCAGCAGCTGGGGTCCGGCCGCCAGGATGAGGGCGCCGCAGCACACCGCGGCCGTTCGAAAGCCCACATGGATGCGGGTACAACTCGCTAAAACGCGAGCACGGGGAGTGCTCATGATGGCACAGTCCTTCCTGCAACCTGACTGACGGGGGCCGGGTTGCACGGTCAACTGAGACGTCCAGCGATGACGGGGAGTCTGCTGGCGACGGCGCCGACGCATCGGCGCTTCCTACTGATCATCCCACGTTGGACGCGATAATCCCATGTCGGGTGGGACGAACGGGCACAAATGGGTCGCCGCTGCGACCGGCGAGGCAGGCTGGAGGGGGGGTCGGACGAGGTGCCTGGAACGGGCGCGTGCACGGCGCCCACCCCCGCCGGACCTGCCCGCGGGGTGCGGGCGCCATGTGCGCCATCGTGTGGAGGCTGATCGAGGGTGGAGACCAGTCGCCACGGCCGTTCACGCTCGCCGCTTCGAGCGGCGTCGTCCTCGACCACATGTGCGGACTGCCGGACGAACCGGCAACCCGTCGTAACCTGGGAGATTAGCCGGAGGCAAAAACGCACCTTGGCTAGCTAATATGTGAATCCAATGTGAGCGAGCACATGGCGTAGTGAGGGACACAACGGAGGTGGGCGAGACGTCCAGGCATGTCTTGCCCCACCTCCGTTGCGCGGTTCAGGACAGGCCCGACTCCCGGCGACGCAGGCACAGCGCCGCCAGCGCCGCGGCCACCAGGCCGACACCCACGCCGGCCGCTCCGGCCGCACCGGATGCCGCCACCGAGCCACCC
>WRGV01000232.1 GCA_009787035.1 Propionibacteriaceae bacterium
CCGCCGCCATCGCGTTGTACGAGATCAGCCGCTGCCGCGGCTGACGAAGGCTCAGTACTCTCGACGCCGCAACACGACTACGGACACCGTCATCGCAGCGATCAGATAGAGGCCTGCCACCGCGACACAGAGGCCCAGCGACGCCGAGCCGCTCACGACGACTCCCAGACTGCCCTCGTCCACAGCCGGAAACGCATGTGCCAACACCACCTGCGAGTCGTGAACAGGCAGTGCGACCAGGATGCGTCCTGGAAGAAACCCACTGATGAACATCTCAGCGAGAAGGTATCCGATCACGCCCACGGCACCCCAGACGAATCGCCCGCCGAGCATCGCAACCGCAAAGGACAGACAACCCCAGAAATACAGCGTCGCGAAAGTTGCGCCCACCTGCGCAACTCCGTTCACCGAAGGCCCAGCATCCAGGGCTGCCAACACATCGAGGGCGGTCCCTGGGAGCCACCCAACCAGTGTCAGGCCCAGCGATACGCAAGCCAGCAGCGACAACCGCCCGACAATCACGCTGGCACGCGTCGCCACGGTGAGTCGAACGCTCCACGTGCCCCAATCGCCGTCACGAGCGGCAAGCCCAGCCGCCAGCACGATCATGGCGAAGCGGCCGAACAGCGCAGTGGCCAGCAGCGCCTGACGCCCGTAGTAACCAGGCTCTGACTGCACCGTCACGAAATCCGTTGCCAGATGCATCGCGTAGCTCTGCAGGACCAACCAAACCAGCAGAGTCCCGAGCATGACCCCGTCGCGACGGCATACCGAGAGATCTGCCCGCCACTGTCCCAGTAGTTGGCTACGCACAGTCAGCGGCCTCCTGCCAGGCAACCGTCACGGCTCCCGAACCCGATCCCACCCCGATCACGAGACGATAAGTCCCAGACACCGCCATCGGCCAACGCACGCAGCCCGCGCCGACCAACTCCCGTGCTGCCTCATCCTGATCATCCCGCTGCAGCCGCATCATCGGCGGGGTGCCCACGGAATCCACCACAGACCATGAAATCGGAATCGATCCCGCACCATCACCGGTCACATCATAGGTCTGGGTTCGCAGACCCGACGCCTCATAGGTGATCGTGACACTGGTGGGCTCCTTGAGCTGTGCATCACGATAACCAACTTTGATCGACATATTTCCCGAAGAAGCGCCGCCCATACCGATCATCACCGTGACCCCAACAATCGCGACAACTCCAAGGACGACGGCCACAATCGCCACGATCACTCGGCGCTGCCGGTGCCGCACATTGCCACTGCCTTGGCCCTGCACCTCGTTCATTCTGGCACCTCTCGCCATCTCGTCAGTAGAACTATCGTCGTGATCGCGATAACCCCCAGCACGCCGACGTTCACCCAACTCATCGCCACAGATCCGATTGGCGCAGCCATCTGAATGACCGAGATCTCGTGGAGATTGTCGAAGGANCGACTAGCCATCCCAAAACCGCATGCGAGCGGCGAGACGTACCCAACCGTCTTGGCAAGCTCATACGGCAGAAACTCGACACCTAAGATCGCAACAAAGCAGACTATATTGCTGATGGCGATGCTCCTGCATGCGAGCCCAACCGCCAATGCCATCCAGCCCGCAACCGTGATCGCAACGGCGACAAGAGCCACCTGTTCGATGGCCACTGCGGGGCGGGTGGCGGCCCACGGCACCCCATGCACGCTGCCAAGCCCCCAACCAAACAAAGCCACCACCACCACCGAGGCCATGCATGCGACTCCAACAACTGTCACTTTTGCGGCCATCATGCCACGTCGCCCCGCCCAGACAGCCAAAGACCCGGCCGTCCCGAAGCCGAACTCCTTTGCGCCAGCATAGCTGCCAAGCACAATCGCGACGATCCCTCCAGGAAGCGCCAAGTAGACGAGTAAGAACAACGAAACCATATTGGCGGGATCGCGCAGCATAGGCTCAACTACGCCTGCTTGCTCATTGACAGTATACTGGTAGAACAGAAAAGCGAGAATCGCCATCGCTAGGGCTATCGCGACCCACCCGAACTTTGCGCGCGCGAGTTGCCGCCATTCAGCGCCGACCTGTCTTACGAAACGCATTCGCCCGTCACTTCCAAGAAGATGTGCTCCAAGGATGTGCGCACCGCACCCACATCACGGGGAACAACACCTGCGTTATAGAGCGCCTGGTATATGGCGTGCAGGTCTTGGATTCCAGCCACTGTGACACTGCCAGCGGAGCTGGCGACGATCCGACCACCGCCCGACACCAGGGCCCGTTGCGCAACACTCACATCAACCGGGTCGACCACCACCTCGACGGCACCCGCGACGACAGGATCCCAGGCCTCGCGCCGCACGATCCTTCCCTCATGGAGAATCGCATAACTCGTGATGATCTCCTGCATGTCCGACAGCGCGTGGCTGGCAATCAGGATAGAAGTGCCCTTGTCACGCTCCTCAGATAGGAACCGTCTGAGCCACAGCATGCCCTCGACATCCAGCCCATTGGTCGGCTCATCGAGGATCATCAAGGCATGGGGCCGGACCATGGTGGCCATGGCCAACTGCAGGCGCCGCTTCATGCCCAGCGAATAAGAAGCCACCGTCTTGCGACCCGTCCCTGCCAACGACACCCTCTGCAGGATGTCGTCAAGGCTGTCAGACCTCAGCGATGGCAACCCGCAGGCTCCAGCCACGACCTGCAGGTTGCCCACCGCTGTCAGATGCGGATACACGGCAACATTCTCGCTGAGAAAGGCCACCTGATCGTTGTGGGCTCCAGGAGCTCCACCAAGAACACGCACAACACCAGAATTCGGGAATGCCAACCCAAGAGCGAGGCGCAGCAATGTTGTCTTGCCCGCGCCATTCCGGCCAAGAATGGCGCACACGTCACCCGCGGGCACATCCAACGAAATCTCATCAAGCACAGCCCTGTTGCCATACTTCTTGGTCAAGTGCTCACATTGGACAACCGATTCCACCGGAATCCTTTCTCTGCGCCCTCGCAACAATCGTCGACCGAAGCTTGATCAGTCGCGATGAACCGACTCACCCCATCAAAGATGGGCACGCTACGGCGTCACTACCAACGAGACAAGCCGAGTTTCAGTCTGAATGGTTGCCGACAGAAATGACACAACACTCAGGCCGGAGCGTCAATGCTTGGGCTGCCCCATCTCGTCTTCTCCTGTGTGAATAGCATCTCATCCGTCAGGCCCTCAGTCAATGGCAAAGACGAAGCGTCCCACAGGACGGAACACATTCTTGGTCGGCAACCTGAATTCCCTTGCTAGCAGGCAGTCGCCAGCGGGCTGGCGGCTTGCAGTCACAGTCTGATCCTGATGGCATTGGCGTGGGCGGGGAAGCTCTCGTGATCGGCCAGGGCCGTGACTGTCGGTGCTAGGTCACGGAACTCGGGCTCGTCGATCTGGGCGACAAAGATGGTGTTCACGAAGGTATGACTCGTGACGGCGCCGCCAAGGCGGGCTACACGATCGTCGGCCTGGCCGGCGAGGCCGATGCCGACATCGAGGCCACGCCCGGCGTCACCCGACCGCTGCTGGTCATCGTCGGCTCCGAAGGCGAGGGATTGTCCCGCCTGAGGCGCGAGCGCTGCGACGGGTTGGCCCGCATCCGGATCGCCGCAGGCGATCCGGCGCGTGGAACGGTGCTGCGACGAACGATCCCTGCAACCGGAGCACACATACGGGCATCCGGCCCACCGCCGCGCGCAGGTGGAAGGGAGCGTTCGAGAGCAGCACGTCGGCCGAGCTGACCGCAGCGGTCCAAGCCCGCAGGGCGCAGGAGCGCCGGTATGCGAGGTCGCCGAGTGGAGCGCGCCGGATACGATCGCCGCAGGCGATCCGGCGCGTGGAACGGTGCTGCGACGAACGATCCCTGCAACCGGAGCACATACGGGCATCCGGCCCACTGCCGCGCGCATCAGTTCGAGCGGGCACCCACCTGGTCGCACAGCTGGTCCAGCGCATC
>WRGV01000233.1 GCA_009787035.1 Propionibacteriaceae bacterium
CCTGTTCGACAAGAAGAAGCTCATCATCGCCGGCTTGGCCGTCTTCACGGTGGGCTCCGCACTGTCGGGCGCGGCGACCTCGCCGGTCTTCCTGATCTGCTCGCGCGCCGTGCAGGGCATCGGGCTGGGCTCCATCATGGCCCTGACGCAGGCGATCATCGGCTCGGTCATCCCGCCGCGCGAACGCGGCCGCTACATGGCCTACACGGGCGCCGTCATGGCTGTCGCCACGGTCGCCGGACCGCTGATCGGCGGCTTCATTGTGGACGCGTCGTGGCTCGGCTGGCGCTGGTGCTTCTGGTCGGCCGTCCCCTTCTCGATCCTGGCGATGATCGTGCTCAACTGGCGGCTGCGCGTGCCGCACCTGCGCCGCGAGGGCGCCAGGGTCGACTGGGCCGGCGCCGCGCTGATCACGTCCGCCGCCTGCGCGCTGCTGATCTGGATCAGCTTCGTCACCAAGGACTACAACTACCTCAGCTGGCAGACGTTCGCGCTGCTCGGCTTCGTCGTGCTGGCCGGCCTCGGCTTCATCGTCGTGGAGCTCCACGTGCACGACCCGATCATCCCGATGCCCATCATCCGGATGCGCATGACCGCGCTGGCCATCCTGGCCAGCATCACCGTGGGCGTGGCCATGTTCGGCGCGGCCGTGTTCCTGTCGCAGTACTACCAGCTCGGACGCGGCATGACGCCGACGCACTCGGGCCTGATGACCATCCCGATGATGGCGGGCGTGCTGCTCTCGTCGCTGTTCATCGGACGCCTGGTGAGCAAGCTCGGCATCTGGAAGCCCTTCGTGGTGATCGGCGCCGTGCTGTTGACCGGAGGCCTGTACGGCCTGAGCTACCTCAGCGAGAACACGAGCCTGGTGCGCATCGGCTGCGTCATGGTCTTCGCCGGCCTGGGCGTCGGCATGATGATGCAGAACCTCGTGCTCGCCGTGCAGAACTCGGTGTCGGTGCGCGACGTCGGTTCGGCCACCGGCATGGTGACGTTCTTCCGCTCGCTGGGCGGCGCGGTCGGCATCCAGACGCTGGGCCTTGTCTTCCAGCACCGCCTCACCGACGCGATCACCTCGGGCACGCAGGACATCATGACGAAGGCCGTGATGGCGGACGCGGCGTCCAACCCGGCCCTGGCCCAGACCTGCGGCACGGCTGCCAAGGAAGTGGCGGGAGGCAACACCGCGGCCGCCGCGCAGCTGGCGCAGTGCCCGGACACCGCCAAGCTGTTCCACGACATGGCCACCCTGCAGGCCACCGGCGGCACGAGCATGGACATCCACGCCTTCGTGTACCAGCCCTTCGCCTCGCTGCTGCGCAACTCGATCGGCGACTCGATCGGCCACCTGTTCTGGCTCGGCGCGATCATCTCGGCGATCTCGATCATCATCACGCTGTTCATGCGCTCGACGCACCTGCGCGCCAAGTTCAACATGGCCGCCAGCGCGGACGACCGCGGGCAGGTCGCGGGGGCCGAGGACGATGCGGACGAGGACGACGCGGACGACGAGTCGGACACGGACGACACCGCCAAGCCGGCGGTGCCCACCGCCTGAGCTGTGCGTTCACGAGGGGCCGTCCATCCGGGCGGCCCCTCTCCGTTTTTACCCGCACTGAAAGTTGAGCGTCATAGACTCAATGTGACCGCGCGACTGCTATAGTGAACGCAGAGGGGCCCCCACATGCGGCCACCAGAACCAGAAGGGCTAGTCATGGCCATCAAGAAGTTCACACGCAACAGCACCAACAAGATGCTCGCCGGCGTCTGCGGCGGCATCGCGGCCTACTTCAACTGGGATGCGACATGGACGCGGTTCGGTGCCATCCTCGTCTGCCTGGTCACCGGCGGCCTGGGCGTCGCGGTCTACCTGGCCTGCTGGCTCATCGTTCCCGATGACCGCAGTGGCGACATCGGCATGGATTCGGTGTTCGACTTCTACAGCAGCCACCGCAACCGTCCGGACTCATCGGACGGGTCGCCGGTCGCCTGAGCCTCAGGCCGCGTCGTCGTCGCCAACCCAGGAGATGAACCCCTGGGGCACGGTGCCGATCAGCGGATCGGTGGCGGCGTGGAACGTGAGCGGCGCCGGGGCGGACGCAGGCTCGCCCTGATCGAACGGGTCGTACAGGGCGTCGTCCTCGTGATCGTGCGCCGCACCCGCCGGGCCCGGGATCGAACCCGGCTCGACCGGCCGGATCGTCTCGCCCATCAGCTGGCGCACCTGCTCGCCGATGTCCGACCCGGCATGCGGGTTGTGTTTGCGGATCTCAGCCATGGCCCCAAGACTACCTGCGCGGGCTGCGTCCACACCCCCGATAGACTGGCGGCGTGGGTTTCCAGATCTATGACGAACGCGCCGGGGCCGTCGTGCCCTTCACCCCGCTGGTGGACGGGCAGGTCTCCATCTACTGCTGCGGCCTGACGGTGCAGTCGCCGCCGCACCTGGGACACATCCGCAAGGAGGTCGTCTTCGACGTGCTGCGCCGCTGGTTCGAGGCGTGCGGGCTGCGCGTTCACCTGGTGGTCAACGTCACCGACATCAACGAGAAGATCGAGAAGAACGCCGCCGCCCAGGGCGTGCCGTGGTTCGAGGTGGCCTACGACGTCGAGCTGGAGCTGCACCGGGCCCGCGCCGCCCTCGGGGTGCTGCCGCCGCACTACGAACCGCGGGCGTCCGGACACATCCCCGAGCAGATCGAGCTGATCCAGCGGCTGATCGAGGCCGGGCATGCCTACGCGGCCGACGACGGGTCGCACGACGTCTACTTCGACGTCGCTTCGTGGCCTGACTACGGCGAACTGACGCGCCAGCGGGTCACCGAGATGCAGGACGACGAGGAGGCCCCGACCCGCGGCAAGCACGACCCGCACGACTTCGCGCTGTGGAAGGGCGCGACCCCTGACCAGCCGGCCACGGCCATCTGGGATTCGCCGTGGGGCCCGGGACGTCCGGGCTGGCACCTGGAGTGCTCCGCGATGGCGCTGAAGTACCTGGGCGGGGCCTTCGACATCCACGGCGGCGGGCTCGACCTGCGCTTCCCGCACCACGAGAACGAGCTGGCACAGTCGCGCGCCGCCGGGCTGGATTTCGCGCACTACTGGATGCACAACGCCTTCGTGACGACGGCCGCGGCGAAGATGTCCAAGTCGCTGGGCAACGGCACGCGCGTGACCGACATCGTGCAGCGCGTGCCCGGGCGCGCCGTGAGGCTCTACCTGGCCGCGCCGCACTACCGCTCGACCGTCGAGTTCAGCGAGTCGGCGCTGGACGACGCCGTGGCGCAGCTGGACCGGATCGACACGTTCCTGTCGCGCTGCGGCGTGTCCGAACGCGCGGACTTCGCATTCGCCGACCTGCCGCAGGCGTTCGTGATGGCGATGGACGACGACCTGGGCACGCCCGCCGCGTTCGCAGCGCTGTTCGACACCATCAAGGCCGGCCACAAGGCGCTGGATGGCGGCGACGCGACCGGCGCCGACGACGCGCTGCGCGGGGTGCGGGCCATGCTGCACGTGCTCGGCCTGGACCCGTACGACCCGGAATGGGCCGATACGGCGGCCGGCGGCGGGCGCGACCTGACCGACGTGGTGGACGCCTTGGTGCGCATCGTCCTGGATCAGCGCACCCAGGCGCGACAGCGCAAAGACTGGGCCAGCGCCGACGCGCTGCGCGACCGCCTGGCCGAGGCCGGCCTGCGCGTCGAGGACAGCCCCACCGGCCCCCGCTGGGCGATCGAGCGCCCGGCGTCCTGACGCGACGAAGTGCCGCACATCAGCCCTGAACAGTTGAGTGCAGATTTCTCGTTTCTCATTGACTTTTCCGCACTTGACTGTCGTGATTGGGGCCGAAACCGGCAGCCGCATGCGGCGATGACACCGACCATGCCATCAAGAATCTCCGTCTCACTGATGGCATCAAACCCGTGCCGCTCTACGCCGCGCACTGCATCGCAGACTCCCTGGCA
>WRGV01000234.1 GCA_009787035.1 Propionibacteriaceae bacterium
GCCCGCTGCCGCAGCGTTGCCTGGCGCTGCTCGTCAGCGGCGGACACACCAGCCTGCTGCTCGTGGACGACATCACCAGCCAGATCACCGAGGTCGGCACGACCATCGACGACGCGGCCGGTGAGGCATACGACAAGGTGTCCCGGCTGCTCGGCCTGGGCTATCCGGGCGGGCCGGTCATCGACAAGGCGGCGCAGAACGGCGATCCGCATGCGATCGCCTTCCCGCGCGGGCTGACGTCAGCGCGCGACCTGGAGCGCCACCGCTTCGATTTCAGCTTCTCGGGCCTCAAGACGGCCGTCGCTCGCTGGGTCGAGACCCGTCAGCGCGACGGCCTGCCCGTGCCGCTGGACGATGTCGCCGCCAGCTTCCAGGAGGCCGTCGCCGACGTGCTGACCGCCAAGGCCGTGGACGCCGCGCTGCACTNCGGCGTCGANACGGTGCTGCTCGGCGGNGGCGTGGCGGCCAACTCCCGCCTGCGCGGCCTGCTGGAGGAGCGCTGCGTCGAGCGCGGGCTCACCTTGCGCCGCCCGCGTCCGGGCCTGTGCACCGACAACGGTGCGATGATCGCCGTCCTCGGTGTCGAGGCGTTCCGCGCGGGCCGCGCCCCCAGCCCGGCGACTCTCGGCGCCGACTCCGGCATGCCGGTGACTCAGGTCATCGCGTAGCTGGCGTCTGTCCGTACGAGGGAGCGCTCCGGCTGCGGAGAACGTTCGTCGCAGCACCGCTGCGGACGGCGGATGCCTGCGGCATCCTATCCGCCGTCCTCCGCTTGGCGACCTGCGCATACCGGCGCTCCTTCGCCCTTCGGGCTTGGACCGCTGCGGTCAGCTCCGGCCGACATGCTGCTCGTGAACGTTCTCCTGCGCCTGCGCGCAGTCGGATTGATGTCCCCCTCGTGAGCATTCCCCTCCGCCTGCGCGCGGTGGCCAGCGGACGCCGGATTTGCGCGCCCCCCTGTCGAGAGACGACCCGGAGCAGTGCACTCAGGCGTCGGCGACCAGACGGTAGACGCTGATGTGGCGCACCTGGGCCGCGACAACGACCGTGATCAGGGCGGCGAAGACGATGAGCCCGGCGCACAGGCCGACGAGCACGCCGACCGGCAGCACCAGCGGCATGGAGCCCACCCCCTGTGCGGTCATGCTGAGTGTCATGATCGAGGGAATGCTGAGCGCGCCGGATACCGTCCCGACGAGGATGCCGAGCACGGCCGCGGGCAGGTACGTCCAGCAGATCTGGTGCACGATCTGGCCGCTGGTGAATCCGACGGCCTTCAGCACGCCGAAGGCCCGGCGGTTGGCCCAGACCAGATTGCGGACGAGCAGATAGATCACCAGCGCGATGACGGCCCCGGCGAGCACGGTGAGCGTGACCGACACCATGAGGATCGGCGGCGCCATGTTGGCGGTTTCCAGGTTGTTGTCCTGTCGGGTGAAGTTCGATGCGGTGATCTGGCCGGGATGGGCCGCCTCGAAGCTGGCGAGCCACGATGCCGCCTGGGCGGGGTCGACGAGCCAGACGGACAGATCATTGACCTGGAGGTCGGGTTCGATCCGCTGGATCCCATCGATCGTGAACTGGATGAAGTTGCCGCCATTGTTCATGCTCTGGGCAACGCCGACCACGACGTAGACCGCCTGCTGGCTCTGTTCCCCGGGCGTCTTCACGGTGACCGAGTCTCCCACGCCCTTACCGAGCCGTCGCGACGTATTCAGGCCCACCACCACCTCGTTGTCCAGGCGCGGGGTTTGGCCTGACAGCAGCGTGGCTCCGCGCCCTGCCGGATAGTCGCTCTGTGCCTGGAACACGGTTTGTGTCCCGTCGACCAGCACCAATCCGCTTGTGGCCAGCGTGCTGGCTGCGACCTTGGGGTCGGCGGCGATGGTGGTCGCCAGTGTGGCGGTGGCGGTGGCGTCGGACGCGGCCATGTCCACATCCGCCGACTGGCCGGCAATTGCGCTGGTGAAGCGGTCGGTGTGGTAGGCCATGTTGTCGTAGATCGAGGTGGCGCTGACCGCGAGAAAGGTCACGATGGCGAGCAGCACGACGACGGTGATCTGCTGGCCGGCCGTCTGCGCCATCTGCTTGAGCCCGAGCAGCAGGGGCAGCGGGCCGCGGGAGCGGTCGAGCGGCAGGTGGTTGCGGCGGAAGCTGTGGGTGGCCAGCCCGGAGCGCAGCGCCGTCAGCGGTGTGAGCCGGCGCACGCGCAGCATGGTCACGGCCGTGACGGCCGCCATGGCGAGCACGACGAGACCGAAGCCGAGGCCGGACGCGCCGGGGGCGAAACCGGGGTGCCAGCGGAAAGCTGTGCTGCCGGCCAGCGTGGCGCCCACCCCCTGCGCGAGCGCGTGGGCCAGGCCGACGCCGACGAGCGCGCCAGCAGCGACGCAGCCGACGACCATGGCGAGAAAGGATGTGGCGATCTGGCCGGACGTGTGCCCCATCGCCTTAAGCACGCCGATATCGGCCATGCGCTGCTCAATCATGGCGCGCGAGCGGTGCCAGGCCATGACCAGCGCGACGATGAGCAGCAACCCCGCCGAGACGCAGATCACAGCCATGACGATGTCGGCCATCATCAGGTAGGTGGATGCGGCCTCCGAATCGGTAGTGATCCATACCAGGGCCTGCGTGGATTTCCCGTCCGATGCTGCGTTCGTGACGGTGGTGTTGCTGTAGGCGTTGAGGTAGGCGGTCTCGAGCCCGTTGGCTGCGGCATCGTCGGTCGTCGCGGCGTTGACCAGCACGACCGGCGTCATCGACGCCGCCAGGTGCAGGTATTCATCGTGGCTGACGTAGAGACGGTAGTAGTACCCCTCCTGCAGCCCGAACCAGGGGTCGTCGGTGAAGCCGGCGATGGTGAGCGTGGTGCTGCCGCCACCGGGGATACCCAGGTTGATGGTGCCACCCACCGCCGCGTACGACCTGAGCTGCTGGGGCACGTAGGCCTGGTCGGTCGCCAGCGGCGCCGTGTGGTCGCCAACCAGCGTGAGGCGGCTGAATGCCGGTGGCTGACTCGCATCGGCGACGATCACGTTCATGTCGCCGGTGTTGAACGTGCCCACGCGCACATCAGTGACGTTTGTGATGAGCAGCGGCTCGCTGTCGACTGCGGTCACCCCGGCATGGGTCTGCGCCATCGCGGCGGCGCCGGACGCGACGCTCGGATCGACGATGGCGGCTACGTTCGGGACATTCAGCGCCCGCAGATGGGCGTCGTAGTCATTGCCGTAGTCGAAGGCCATCATGAGGCCGAGCGTGGCGGCCATGGCGGCGATGGCCGAGAAGAGGACGAGGACGACCGACTGGCCGATGCGGTAGCGCAGGTGCGACCAGGCGAGTGGAAGGACGACGCGCATCGTCACCACCCCATTTCCACCAGGAAAGACCGCAACGTGTTCTCGCGGGCCAGACGCGCGGCATCGGTGTCGTCGGCACCGTAGCCCGGCAGCGCCAGGTCGCCGGTGATCGAGCCGTCGCGCAGGAACAGGATGCGGTTGCCGCGCAGCGCCGAGCGCAGGTCGTGGGTGACCATGAGCACGGTCTGCCCCTCCCGGTTCGCGGCGCTCATCAGGTCGAGCACGGCCTGGCCGCTGGACTGGTCGAGGTTGCCGGTCGGCTCGTCGGCGAACACGACGCTGGGCCGGTTCATCAGCGCCCGGACGATGCCGGCCCGTCCGGCCTCACCGCCGGAGACCTGGGCCGGGAACTTGCCCTGCACCGCCTCGTTCAGACCCACCCGGCCGAGCAGATCGCGCGCCCGCGCCGCGACATCCGCGCGATCGGCCTGGACCAGGCGCCCGGCCGCCAGCGCGTTGTCCAACAGCGTCATGGTCTCCAGCAGATAGATCTGCTGGAAGACGAAGCCGCAGTGGTGGCGCCGGAAGATGGCCAATTGAGACTCGTTCAGCTGCTTGAGATCCTGCCCGGCGAAGG
>WRGV01000235.1 GCA_009787035.1 Propionibacteriaceae bacterium
GTCCGGCACACCCACGGGCACGACGACCGTCGTGAGCGCCGGGGCCACGACCCCGCGCGTCCGCATGGTCACGCCGGCCCGTCGCAGTGCGTTCTGCACGAAACCGTATGACCGCCCCGACGCGGTCGCCAGAGCGCGGATCGACTGCCCATCCAGATACCCCTGGACGAGGGACGCGATGACCTGCTCGCGCTCTTGCTCGCTGTCCGGTGTGGTGGTCACGGAATCCTCCTGATCTGTCAACGGGTGTCCCGGCGGACGCGATTGTCCTCCAGGAGACATACCCCACCCTATGCCCCCATCGTGGCGCCGCGGGGCTCAACCACGCAGTGAGCTGCGCAAGGTGGCCCGAACACGGCCGGACGACGATCAGGCCAGCTCGACCAGCTCGGAGTAGTCATCGTTCCACAGGTCCTCGACGCCGTCGGGCAGCAACAGCACGCGCTCGGGCTCCAGGGCCCGCACGGCGCCCTCGTCGTGCGTCACCAGCACGATGGCGCCCTTGTATCCGTGGATGGCCCGCAGCACCTCGGCGCGGGAGGCCGGATCGAGGTTGTTGGTCGGCTCGTCCAGCAGCAGCACGTTGGCCTGGCTGACCACGAGCGTGGCCAGTGCCAGACGGGTCTTCTCGCCACCCGACAGCACGCGCGCGGGCTTGGCGTCGTCGTCGCCGGTGAACAGGAACGAGCCCAACACCCTCCGGGCCTGGGTCTCGTTGAGCTGCGGTGCGGCCGCCATCATGTTCTGCGCCACCGTCAGGCCCATGTCGAGGCTGTCGTGCTCCTGCGCGAAGTAGCCCAGCTTGAGGCCGTGCCCCGGCACCACCTCGCCGGTGTCGGCGGGCTCCAGGCCCATCAACAGCCGCAGCAGCGTGGTCTTCCCGGCGCCGTTGAGCCCCAGGACGACGACGCGGGATCCCTTGTCGATCGCCAGATCGACGCTGGTGAACACCTCCAGCGACCCGTAGCTCTTCGACAGACCCTTGGCCATCAGCGGCGTCTTGCCGCACGGCGCCGGCTCGGGGAACTCGATGCGCGCCACGCGGTCCTGCTCCCGCTCGCCCTCGGTCGCCGCCAGCAGCCGCTCGGCCCGCCGGGCCATGTTCTGGGCGGCCACCGCCTTGGTGGCCTTGGCGTGCAGCTTGTCGGAGGCCGCCATCAGCTGCGCGGCCTTGCGCTCGGCGCTCGCCCGCTCGCGCTTGCGGCGCTTCTCGTCGGCCTCGCGCTGGGTCAGGTACAGCTTCCACCCCATCGAGTAGATGTCGAGCGTGGTGCGGTTGGCGTCCAGGTGGAACACCCGGTTGACGGTCTCGACCAGCAGGTGGGTGTCGTGGCTGATCATCATGATGCCACCCGAATAGCTGCGGACGAAGTCGCGCAGCCACACCACGGAGTCGGCGTCCAGATGGTTGGTCGGCTCGTCCAACAGCAACGTCTCTGCTTGTGAAAACAGGATTCGCCCCAACTCGACGCGACGGCGCTGTCCGCCGGACAACTCCCCCAACGGCTGGCCGAGCACACGGTCGGGCAGCGACAGGTTCGCGGCGATGCGGGCCGCCTCCGCCTCGGCCGCATAGCCCCCGGCGGCCACGAACTCCGCCTCGGCGCGCGCGTACGAGGCCATGGCCTTCTCGCGCGCCTGTCCGGTGCCCTGCGCCATCTGCTGCTCGAAGCGGCGCATGCGCTCGGTGATGGCGTCCAGCCCGCGGGCCGACAGGATGCGCGCACGGACGGTCACGGTCGGATCCGACTCGCGCGGGTCCTGCGGCAGGTAGCCGATGCGGCCGCTGCGGTTCACCACCCCGGCCGCCGGCAGGGCCTCACCGGCCAGGATCCGCATCGTCGTCGTCTTGCCGGCGCCGTTGCGCCCGACCATGCCGATCTTGTCGCCCGCACTCACCTGGAACGTGGCCGCGTCCAACAACAGGCGGGCACCCGCCCGCACCTCCAACCCGGTCACGCTCAACACGGGTTACATTGTTGCGGGTCGGTCCAAACCGGGGCAAACGGGTTTCGCTCGCTCACCGACCCACGGTGTCGGCGGCGAGCGCGCGCAGCTGTTCGAACGGCAGCGTCTGACCGCAGACCAGGCCGATCTGGTCGACGGCCTGTCCGGCCAGCAGATCCAAGCCATCGATGACGGTGATTCCCCTTGCCACACCGGCTTGCATCACGACGGTGGGCCACGGGTCGTACGTCACGTCGAACACGGCCGCCGCGGCATCCACGATCTGGTCGGCGAATCCGTCGGCCGCACCGGCCGGGACGGTGCTCACCACCAGGTCGCAGTCCGCGTGCGCACCGATCGGAGCCACCGCGGCGTCCACCCCCAGCGAACCCGCCCACTGTGCGACCGGCGCGGCGCGACGCGGGTTGCGCGCCTGCACGACGGCCTCGCGCAGCCCCATCCGGGTCAGCGCCACCAGCACCGAGCGGGCCGTCGCCCCGGCGCCCACGATGACCGCCCGATCCACGCCCACGATGCCACGCTCGTGCAGCGCCCGCACGACGCCCGGCACGTCGGTGTTGTGCACGTGCACCGAGCCATCAGCATCGAACACCACGGTGTTGGCCCCCCCGACCAGGCGCGAAGCCTCGTCCGGTTCCCCCAACCGCAGCGCGTCCGGTTTGTGCGGCGCGGTGACCGACAGGGCACGCCAGGTGCCGTCCAGCCCCGCGACGAAGTCCGGCAGGCCACCGGGGGCCACGTCCACCGCCTCGTACGTCCACGCCAACCCGAACCGCGCGAAGGCGGCCCGGTACAGCAGCGGGGAACGCGAGTGCGCGACCGGATGTCCGACGATGGCGCAGCGACACGGGGGGACGGGCATGGCTAGCACTTACCGGGGTTGGCGTTGCACCACGCCTGGAACTGCGCAACATTGGCGCTGTGCCCGGCCGCATCGGATGCGAACGCGACCTGCCCGGTGGCCGGGTTGACCACGACGAAGTACAGGTAGTCGCCCTGCGTCGGGTTGACGGCGGCGGTCAGCGCGTCCTTGCCGGGGTTCGAGATCGGGCCCGGCGGCAGGCCGGTGTGCACGTAGGTGTTGTACGGCGACGGGTTGGCCCGCTCGGCGTCGGTCGTGGTCAGGTTGCCGGTGACGTTGTTCGCGTACAGCACCGTCGCGTCCGACTGCAGCGGCATGCCCGCCTTCAGCCGGTTGTAGAAGACCTGCGCAATATCGGCCGCGTACGTCGGGTTGGAGCCCTCCTTCTCGATGATGCTGGCCAGCACCACCGCCTGGGCGGGTGTCAGTCCGTTGGCCTGCGCCTTGTCCGCGAAGTCGAGGCTGTTGGTGACCTGCGTGAACTCGTTCACCATGGGCTGCAACACCTCCTGCGCGGTCGGGTTGTCGTCGAAACCGTAGGTGTCCGGGTACAGGTAGCCCTCGGCGTTGGTGGTGTCCGCCCAGGTGGGCAGCCCCAACGACCCGGCCTGGGTGGCCAGCGCCTCCAGATCGGCGACCGGCACACCTGTCTGCTTGTTGATCGAGGCGAACACCTGCGTGTCGCGCAGGCCGTCCGGAATCGTGAACTGCTGCTTTTGGACGAACAGCTTCGGATTCGCCAGCGCGTTGTACGCCTCGACGGCCGACATCTTGGTCTGCAGCTGGTGATCGCCGGCCATGATGTTGATGAACGAGGCCGGATTGGCCTTAACCGCGTTGGTGAACGCCTTGGCCGAGGCGACCACATCGGCGTTGACCAGGATGTTTGCCATGGCGGACGACGATGCGTCCGGCGGGATCGTCACGGTGACATCGGCCTCGCCCGGGCCCGGATAGTCGGTCGCGGGCGCCGTCAGATTGCGCACCCAGTCGAGCCCCTTCGTGTAGCCCACATAGCCGAGCGCGGCGACCACGACCAGCACGATGGCAAGCCACAACACCGCCCATCCGGGGCCGTGGTGGTGGCGG
>WRGV01000236.1 GCA_009787035.1 Propionibacteriaceae bacterium
CGGCAGGGCCCATCAGGCGCCCTTGACGAGCGCGGCCGCGGCGTCCGGATCGGTCGGCCCGGCGCCGAACGACGGGCACCAGGCCGCGACGGGGCAGGCCCCGCACGCGGGCTTGCCCGCGTGGCAGCGGCGCCGGCCGTGAAAGATGACCGTGTCCGACAGGCGCGTCCATTCGGCCTGGTCAAACAGCGCATCCAGGTCGGCCTCGACGGTCTCGGGGGTCTTGTTGGCCGTCCAGCCCATGCGGCGGCTGACGCGCATGACGTGCGTGTCCGCGGTGACGCCCGGGATGCCGAACGCGTGCCCCAGCACCACGTTCGCCGTCTTGCGGCCCACGCCGGGCAGCGTGACCAGCGCGTCCTGCCGCGCGGGCACCTGTCCGTCGAAGTCGGCGACCAGCGCCGCGGCCAGGCCCTGGATCGACGCCGCCTTGTTGCGGAAGAACCCGGTAGGACGGATGATCTCCTCCACCTCGGCGCGCTCGGCCCCGGCCAGTGCTGCCGGATCGGGGAACCGCCCGAACAGCACCGGCGTCACCTTGTTGACGCCCTTGTCGGTCGACTGCGCCGACAGCACCGTGGCCACCAGCAGCTGGAACGGCCCGTCGAAGCTCAGCTCGCACCGGGCATCCGGGTAGGTTTCGCGCAGCGCCGAATACATGCGGACGGCCCGGTCGCGGCGCTCGTCCGGGCTTTCGGACGACACGTCCACGCTCATGCGGCGACCTCGCACGTCACCTCGACCTCGACCGGGGCATCCATGGGCAGCGCGGCCACGCCGACGGCGGAGCGCACGTGGCGCCCGGCGTCCCCGAACAGCGCGGTGAGAAGGTCGGACGCCCCGTTGGCCACGGCCGGCTGCTGCGTGAATCCCGGCGCGCTGGCGACGAACACCGTGACCTTCACGATGCGGGCGATGCGGTCGAGGCCGCCGAGCACATCGGCCAGCGCGGCCACCGCGTTGAGCGCGGCGACGCGGGCCGCCGCCGCACCGCGGGGCACATCGTCCGCGCTTGTCAGCGCGCCGGTGGACGCGAGCGCGCCGTCCACAAGCGGCAGCTGCCCGCTCGTGTGCGCCAGGGTGCCGACCCGCAGAGCGGGCACGTAACTGCCCACCGGGGTGGGCACGGCGGGCAGGGCCAGACCCCATTCTTGGAGCCGTTCTCGAGCGTTCGATGACATCGTCATGGGGACGACTCTAGCCCGTCCCGGGGATGTTCGCGCTGGTCACGCGGGGGTGCCGATGTGACCGCTCACATGCATAGGTCACGTAGTGAAACGGGGGGTCGCAGCGTGGTCCATTCGGAGTTGCTGATGCGTGCGCAATGTGATGTTGTGATGTCAGCTGGTTGGTTGTGAGGAGGGCGTGGATGGCACGGCTGTCCAGTGACGATTGGACCCTGCGCGCGGCATGCCGCGGCATGGAGGATGCGCTGTTCCCAGAGCTGCGGGATCAGGGCCAGGCGAAAAAGGTCTGCCACGGATGTCCCGTGTGCGCCGAATGCCTGGCCGAGGCCCTGGACAACCGCATCGAGTGGGGCGTTTGGGGTGGCATGACGGAGCGCGAGCGCCGTCAGCTGCTGCGCCAGCGTCCGGACGTCAAGTCGTGGGCCGCGGTCTTGGGCGCTGAACACGCCCGGCAGGTCGCGGGCCAGACCCGCTGAGCGGGTTCTGTGGCGTTCGGACGACGCGGTGAGCGCGAATCGTCCCAGGAGTGGCCAAAGGCCCCTATGGACGCGCCGTGAAGCGCGTCTGCAAGGCCGGATGTCCTTGGAACGGTGGCCCGTGCGCCGGTAATCTGGTTACATGGCATCTTCTCGGTACCAACAGGACGAGCATCCGTTCCTGGTGTTCCTGCTCATGAGTCTGTGCGGCGGTCTGGTGCTTTCGTGCCTGGCCGTCCCGGGGCTCGCGGTGACGATGGGGGCGACGAACCTGGCGGCGCAGAACATGCAGAACCTGCCGCAGGATCTCGTGGCACCCCCGCAGTCGGAGGGCTCGACGGTCTACATGGCGGACGGTTCGGTGCTCGCGACGTTCTACGACCAGAACCGGACGTACGTGCCGCTGTCCGAGATCGCGCCGGTCATGCAGCAGGCGCAGGTGGCCATCGAGGACCGCCGCTTCTTCCAGCACGGCGCCGTGGACATGCAGGGCATGGTGCGCGCCGTGTTCATCAAGGTGCTGGGCGGCCAGCAGCAGGGTGCGTCCACGTTGACGCAGCAGTACGTCAAGATGGTGCGCGAGCAGATCGCGCTGAACAACCACGATATGGCCGAGTATTACGCGGTGCAGGACGATTCGCTGTCGCGCAAGATCACCGAGATGAGGTACGCGATCGCGCTGGAGCGGCAGCTGAGCAAGAATCAGATTCTGGAGCGTTATCTCAACCTGGCCTATTACGGCGACGGGTGCTACGGCGTCGAGGCCGCGGCCATGTATTACTACGGCGTGCACGCCAAGGATCTGACGCTGCCGCAGGCGGCGATGCTGGCCGGGTTGGTGCAGAATCCGTCGTCGACCGATCCGGTCAACCACACGAGCGCGGCGCTGTCGCGGCGCAGTGCGGTGCTGGACGCCATGGTCGAGAACGGCAATATCTCCGCGGCTCAGGCGGCCGAGGCGAACAAGGCCGGATATGATCCGAAGAAGGCCGTCAAACAGGACAACGGCTGCGCCGGGTCGCGGTTCCCGTTCCTGTGCACGTACGTGTACAACACGCTGGTCAGCGATCAGATGCCCGGGCTGGGCGCGACGATCCAGGATCGGATGAACGAGCTCGACACCGGCGGTCTGCAGATCCAGACCGTCATCGATCCGAAGGTGCAGGAGGCCGTGCAGGCCGGCCTGTCGTCCAAGCTCGCGCCGACCGACCAGGTGCTCGGCGTGGTCGCCGAGGTGCAGCCGGGCACGGGCAACATCGTCGCGATGGCGCAGAGCCGTCCGTACGGAAACGATCAGGCGGCGGGGCAGACCAACTACAACTACGCGGTGAATGCGTATCCGAATGCGAGTATCACGGGCTATTCGGGCGGTGCCAGCGGCTTCCAGGCCGGATCGACGTTCAAGCTGTTCACGCTGGCGACTGCGCTGGGTCAAGGTGCCCCGCTCAACACCATCTATCCGGGGCCCAGCACCATTTCGGTGAAGGGCTGGCCGATCCAGAGCTGCACGGGCACATTCGCGTTCCCGGACACCTATACGCCAAAGAACGTCTATAACCAGTCGTACGGCGAGATCAATATGGTGACCGCGACGATCAACTCGGTCAACACGTACTTCATGCAGCTGGAGCGCGACGCGGGCCAGTGCAATGTCGTGAAGACGGCGCAGTCGATGGGCATGGTGGCGGCCTATGCTGCGCCGAAGAACGAGGGGGGCGATCAGTCTACCGATCTGATCACCGGCTGGCTCGCCGACCGGAAGCCGTCCTTCACGCTGGGAACGATCGAGATCTCCCCGCTGAACGTGGCCGAGGCCTATGCCACGGTCGCGGCCGGTGGCATCCACTGCAATGCGGTGATCCTCAAGTCGGTGACCGCCAACGACGGCTCCAGCATCCCGGTACCGTCGGCCAACTGCCAACAGGTCATGGACCCGCGCGTCGCGTCCAACATCGACTACGCGATGGTGCAGACGGGCCAGAACGGGTCGGTGGCGGGCTTCCGCGTGCCCGGCGGCTACCCGCAGGCGATGAAGACCGGCACGACGGACCAACAGCAGACCGAGTGGGTCGCGGGCTACACGCCCGAGCTGGCCACGGCCGCGATGGTCTGGGCCGATCAGTTCAGCCCGCTGGGCACGAAGGGCGCGACGCTGTACAACCAACGCGGGCGGACGTCCGGGACGTACTTCAACGGATCGTCCGGCCACGACGCCGGACAGATCTGGCAGCCGACGATGACGGCGGGG
>WRGV01000237.1 GCA_009787035.1 Propionibacteriaceae bacterium
CCAGTGGCTGCTCGCCGTCCTGCGCACCGCAGCGTTGTTCCGCGCCTGCGCCGCGCTGCCACGGTGGCGCGAGGGCGCGCGGGGCGAATCCGTCCGCCAGCTGTTCGCGGATCTGAACCTGGCCGAGGCTGAGGTGCCGCAGGAATGTGCCATTGACCTGGATACCTGGGACGACGTCGCGCGGGCGGGATATGCTCCGCCTGAGAAGAAGGAGAACTGACATGACCGCCATCTTCCTGACCGGTGCCCCGGGTGTTGGCAAGACCACGCTTATCCAGCGTTTTCTGCGAGATTCTGGCCTAAGCGCCGACGGCTTCCAGACCTACTGGGAGAAGGACGAGAAGGGGGCCGAGACGGGCCTGTGGCTGGCTCCTTTCGGTGCCGATCCTGCGACGGGGCCACGGCGGCTGCTGGCGCGGATCTGTGAAGACCCGACCCAGGTCATGCCCAACATCACCGACATCTTCGACCTGTACGGCGCCGGGCTGCTCGACCGTTCGGGCGAGCGTGACCTGATCGTGATGGACGAGCTGGGCAAGTTCGAGTCGGCTGCGCCCGACTTCCAGCAGGCGGTGCTGCGCCGCCTGGACGGGCCGGTGCCCGTGCTCGGCGTGGTGCGTGACATGCAGACCGATTTCCTGGACACCGTGCGCGCGCAGGTAAAGGTGATCCGGGTTGACCAGACCAACCGCGACACGGTGCTGGCGCAATTGCTGCAACAGACGTGGACGCCGGGCCGGTAGGGCCGGGCGTCGCACCCGAAGAGGGAGAGAAATGGAACACAGGGGGGGAATGGTGAGGCGACCGGGCCGTCTGATCGGGATGATGGCTGGCGCGCTGGGGGTCGTCTTGGCGGTGACGGCCTGTTCGGCCGGGGGCGGCACATCGGGCACGCCGGCGGCGTCGTTCGCAAGCGCCTCGGCGCAGCCCAGCGCCGGTACGCACGAGTTCACCGACGATGCCGGGCGGCACGTGCGGATCCCTAACACGATCACGAAGATCGCCCCGTCGGGCGCCGAGGCGCAGGCGGTGCTGTTCACGCTGTGCCCCGACAAGATCGTCGGCCTGGGCAGCAAGCTGTCCAGCGACCAGCTGCCGTACCTCAGCCCGCAATTCGCGGCACTGCCCGTCTTCGGCAGCTTCTACAGCGGCACGCTGAACATGGAGGCCGTGATGAAGGCGGCCCCGCAGATCGTGATCGATATCGGCGAGGTCAAGCCCGACAACACGAGCGATCTGGATAGCATCCAGCAGCGCACGGGCATTCCGACCATCTTCGTCCAGATGGGCAACGCCACGTACGCCCAGGCGTACGCGAAGCTCGGCGAGGTGACCGGCGACTCGACGCAGGCGTCCAAGATCGTCAGCTACATCAACCAGACGCTGGGCGGCATCCAGGCGAAGGTGGCCACGATTCCGGCCTCGCAGCGCCCGAACGTGTACTACGGCGAAAACGACGGGCTGACGGCCGTGGGGGCGGGCACCGAGCATGCGCAGGATCTCGACTTCGTGGGCGCCACCAACGTGGCAAAGCTGTCCGGGTCGGAATCGACGGCGACGATCTCGATGGAGCAGCTGATGCTGTGGAATCCGGACGTCATCCTGCTCGCGCCGGGCACGGCCTACGCCGCCGTGGCGACGTCGTCGCAGTGGCAGGGGCTGGCCGCGGTCAAGGCCGGCAAGTATGCCGAGATTCCGTCCGGCCTGTACAGCTGGATGGACCAGCCGCCGTCGGCCAATCAGATCCTCGGCATCGTGTGGCTGGCGAATCTGCTGTATCCGAACGCCTTCGACTTCGACATGGTGTCGCAGGCGCAGACGTTCTATAGCCTCTTCTACCACTACACGCTGAGCGACGCCCAGGCCAAGGTGCTGCTGGCCAACGCGGCCTTCAAGGGCTGATCCACCAGAAGCCGGGCCGTTCCTGTGAAGCCGAACACCGCCACCTCGTCCTCGCTCGTACGGGGGCGCGTGTGGCTGGTCGTGTTCGGCGTGCTGTTGATCGTGGTGATCGTGGCCAGCATGGCGATCGGGAAGTACCCGATCGGGCCCGGTGAGCTGGTGCGCACACTGCTCGGCCGGCTGGTGCCCGGCGCGACTGCGGCGCCGACCGATGTGCAGTTGGTCGTCTTCGGCATCCGGCTGCCCCGGATCGCGGCGGCCGTGCTGATCGGCGCCGGGCTGTCAGCGGCCGGTGCCGGGTTCCAGAGCCTGTTCCGCAACCCGATGGCCTCGCCTGACATCCTGGGCGCCTCGGCCGGGGCCGGGTTCGGCGCGGCGATGGCGATCTATCTGGGGCTGGGGTTCGCGGCGGTTTCGGGCAGTGCGTTCGTGTTCGGCCTTGTCGCGGTGGGGGCGGCGTACCTGGTCAGCACCCGCGCCCGGCGCAACCCGACGCTCGGGCTGGTGCTGGCCGGCATCATGATCTCGTCGCTGTTCACGTCGGCGACGTCGCTGGTCAAGCTGGTCGCCGACCCCGACAACGTACTGCCCGCGATCACGTTCTGGCTGATGGGTAGCCTGTCGAGCGTGACGGGCCTCAAGCTGGCCTGGGCGGCCGGGCCGGTGCTGGTGGGGCTGGTCGTGCTGTTCGTGCTGCGTTGGAAGCTCAACCTGTTGACGATGGGCGAGGACGAGGCGCGCTCGATGGGCCTGAACACCCGGGCCGTCCGCGTGCTGGTGGTGCTTGCCGCGACGCTGGTCACGGCCGCGTGCAGCGCGATCGCCGGGCTGATCGGCTGGGTCGGCCTGGTGATCCCGCACTTCGCACGCATGCTCGTCGGCGCGGATAACCGGCTGGTCATGCCCACGAGCATGCTCATGGGCGCGTCGTTCCTGCTGCTGGTCGACGACCTGGCCCGGGGTGTGACGACGTCCGAAATCCCGATCGGCATTCTCACCGCGTTCGTCGGCGCGCCGTTCTTCTTGTATCTGGTGATCGGGCGGGGGAACCGGATGTGAAGCTGTCGATCGAGGGGTTGCGGTTCGCGTACCACCGCCACGAGGTGCTACGCGGGGTCGAGCTGTCGGCCGACGCCGGCCAGCTGGTGTGCGTGCTGGGCGAGAACGGCGCCGGCAAGACGACGCTGTTCCGCTGCCTGCTGGGGTTGCTGGACGGGTATGCGGGACAGATCCGGTTGGACGGCGACGACACCGGGCGCATGACTGCGCGGGAGATGGCGCTGCGCATCGCGTATGTCCCGCAGGCGGGCGCTCCGGCGTTCAACTACACGGTCTTCGACACCGTTTTGATGGGCACGAACGTGCTCACACCGGGCCTGACCACGCCGGGGGCGTCGCAGCGGGACATCGCCGCCCAGACGCTGGAGCTGCTGGGCATTGCGGAGCTGGGGTCGCGGGGCTACGCCGAGCTGTCGGGCGGGGAGCGCCAGCTGGTGCTGATCGCTCGTGCCCTGGCGCAGCGATCGGGCGTGCTTGTGATGGACGAGCCGACCGCCAGTCTCGACTACGGCAATCAGTTTCGCGTGATGCGCCAGGTGAAATCCCTTGCTGAGGCCGGGTATCTGGTGCTCGTCTCGACGCACAGCCCCGAACAGGCGCTGCGTTACGCCGACGCCGTGGCCGTGCTGCGCGACGGGGTCGTCGAGGCGTCGGGTGCCCCGGGCGACGTGCTGACGCCGGCGATGATCCAGCGCGTCTACGGTGTGACTGCAGAGCTGCACGACGTGCGCACGTCCTGGGGCGACGTGCCCGTCGTGGTACCGAGATTCCGGTGAGGGGTGTGTGCTGCGATGAAGGCAGGCGTGATCACGGTCTTCGATCGGTCGTTCCGGGGTGAGCGGCAGGACATGTCGGGCCCGGTCGTGTCCGAGGCGCTGGTTGGGGCCGGTGCGACGGCGCTTGAGTGCCGTATTGTCCCGGACGAACTCGCCGGCATCCGGG
>WRGV01000238.1 GCA_009787035.1 Propionibacteriaceae bacterium
GGGCCGGCGACGGCGCCGCCGTCGACGAAGGCGAGCGCCGCAACCGGGTCTGCCACGCCCCAGCCGAGGACGTTGTCACGCTGCGCCGGTTGCGGGCGGGATGCGGTGACCAGCAGGCGGTAGGCCCACTGCGCGGGCGTCTCCTGCGGGTAGGCCGCGGCCACGAGTGCGGCCAGGCCGGCCGCGTAGCCGGTGGCGAGGCTGGTCAGCGGGGCGTCTCCGGGTGGGTCGGCCGTGAACTGGCAATCGCCGAGGTCGTAGTACGTGGAGACGATGCCCGCGACGGGCAACGCCAGCTGCACGCTGTCGTTTTGCACCACCCCCGACGCTGCCGATCCCGTGCCATCGACGCCGGTGACCCCGAGCACATCGTCGGTGTAGGCGGCGGGGTAGCGCGGCGCGGTGTCGGTTGTGGTGGTGCCCTGGGCGGCGTCACCGACGGGGGCGATGACCAGCGATCCGGCGCGGCGGACCTGCGCCACCGCCTGTTGCAGGACACCGTCATCGTCATGGGTGAACGGTGTCGGAACGACGATGATCTGTGCCCCATGAGCGGCGGCCCAGACGATGCCGGCCGCCGTGGTGCCGGGAGTGGGCACATCCTGTCCGTCGGTTTGCTCGTAGACGCGCACCGGCAGGATGGTCGCCGCCGGAGCGAGGCCGAGCAGGCCGGACGATGGCACGGACCGGGCGGCGATCATGCCGGCGACGGCCGTGCCCAATCCACCGATGTCGGTGCGGCCGGCAGTGGTGTCGGTCGGATCGACCAGGTCTGCGCCCGGCAGGACGGCGCCGGCCAGGTGGGCGTTGTCGGCGTCCACCCCCGAATCGACGACGGCGACGGTGACTCCGGCGCCGCGCGTGCGCGTCCAGGCGTCCTTGACATCCAGGGCGGTGGCTGCGGTGGGTGCGCTGGCGATGTAGCTCGGCGTGACCTGCGAGGTGGCCGTGTCGAGGGCGCATTGTCCGGCCGCGGGCCCGGGTGCGGGATCGGCCATCGTGACGGCCGGTATGCCCACCAGCGTGACCGTGGCGGCGAGGAGAACGAGCGCCGTCCGGCGTGCGGGTGGCAGGCAAGGGGACAGGGCGTGTCTCACAGCGTCGCCTCGGCGTTCTGGGGCGTCAGGTCGGGTGCGGTGGTGTCCTTGGCTGGGATGAGTGCCGCCCATGGTTCGGGGACGACCACGACGTCGGAGTTGGTGTAGCCGAAGTGGTCGAGCGTGCCGTCGGACGGCTCGCCCAGCCCGTAGGCGAAGCCGTTGTCGCTGACCAGGCGCAGGGCGCCGAGCGTGCCACCGTTCGAGACGTTGACGATGACGCCGTAGCCGCCGCGCACGGTGGCCTGGCCGGGGGCTGCGGCCGCCGCGGTGGCGGATATGCCACCCACCGAGATGGCTGCCCCGCCGGTCATGGTCCGTTCGAGGCAGGGGCTCGCCGTGGCCGGTACGACGCTGCCGACGGTGGTCGGCCAGTCGGCGGGATACGCGCGCAGATCGGTGTCGGACGCCACGGTGTTGTGGTCGAGGTCGTTCGCGGTGGCCTGGATGGGGTCGCTGACCAGCGATGTGTCGGGCCCGGCGTCGGCGTAGAGCCGGTAGGCGATGTCGGTGAGTGGCACGAGCGTGGTCGCGGTGGCCACGACGTAATGGCTGGTCACGCCGGCGTCGGTCACATCGACGAGCTGGCCGATCAGCGCCTGAGACAGCGCGCCCACCATGGTGCGGGTGGGCTGTCCGGCGTCGGCGATCACCGGGGCGGCCAGCGGGGAGCCCGTCGGCGTCAGGTTCAGCCAGTCGGCACGGACCCTGTGCGCCTGATCGGGGGAGAGGCCGAGTGCCTCCAGCGCCGTCTGGCCGTCGATCGGATACTTGCGCCCATCGGCGACCAGGTAGGCCGTGGAACCGTCGGTCACCAGTGCCGAGGGTGCGGGGGCGTAGTCTGCCGGCGCATCGTCGATCCAGGTGTGCGTGGCCGAGCTTGACACGGCGCAGGCCAGCCACGGGCCGCCGTCCAGGTGCGACAGGTCCGGCACGTCGTCGGGGGCGTCGGCCAGGCCGACCTGGATGCCGCGGCCGATGCCGGTGACTGCCGACTCGGACACCTCGGCGACCTGCAGCGAGCCGACGGGAGCGAGCAACTTGGCCGAGGTGATGTTCGTGACCGGATGCATGACGCCGTTGGCGGTGAAGTAGCGCGCACCGGTGCCCTTGATCACGAGCACGTGGTCGTTCTGCCAGCCATCGGGCAGCCTGGGTGCGAAGTGGTTGAGCACGAGCGCGACGATGACGAGCAGCACGGTGACGATCACGCCGAGGATCATCGGCGTGCTGCCCGAGCGTGGCTCCAGCTCGCGTCCGTCGGGCAGGCCGGATGTGAACGCGGTGGTCAGCCGTGCCCGGTTGAACCGCTGCGCCTCCAGGATGTCGCGGTTGGAAGCCATCAGAGCCCCATCCACCCGACCACGGCGAACGGAATGACGGCGATGGTGGCCAGCAGGTACAGCACGTCGAAGGCGCGGTCGACACCCGGGCGGTATCGGTCGGGCGTGAGAGTGTGCAGCACGAGGAGGACGACACACGCCACCATGACGCCGGCCAGCAACAGCGCCAGCCAAGGGTTTGACCACACGGCGGCGACGGCGCCGATCAGAAGCGCTGCGAAAGCTGCGACGGTTTCTGTGAGGACGTCGATGCGGCCGTACAGACTGCGCATGCCCAGCGCGAGGGATGCGGCACAGCATGCGAGCAGGGCGGCTCCGTGCCAGCCATTGTTCGTCACGAGCGGACTGGCGGCCACCAGAGCGATGCCGAGGCCCGCGCGCAGCGCGGTCACGGCCAGCGTGGCCTGTCCGACCTGCGCGGTCACGTCGGCGCCGACCAGGCCTGCCGGCGCATTCGGATGCTGCGTCAACCGTGCGACGGGCAGGAAGGCCAGGCCGATCGACGGCAGCACCGCAGAGATCACGACGGTCAGCGCTGCCACCGTGCCGGCGGCGACCGTCCAGGTGATGCCACGGGTCACCACGAGCAACCCGGTGACGGCGAGACAGGCAGCCGCAGCGAGCGGTCCAAGGATGGCGGGGCGTTGGTTGCGGGGCAGGGCGGTCATACAGGCGCAGACGAGCGCGATGCCGAGCGCGGCGGCCACGGCCCGTTCGCCGGTGGATGCGCCGGCGGTCAGGTTCCATCCGGCGGCGCCCAGCAAGGCGCAGGCGCCCACCNTCAGCGCGACGCTGGCCCGCAAGCCGATGGTTCGCGCGAGCGCGCCGGCGGCCAGCCCGACGATCAGAGCCGACACGATGCCGGCGATGGTGGCGTCCAGGCCGCCCTGGCCGCGCAGGGCCAGCAGGATCGCGGCCGTGACGGCAAGCATGCAGGCGCAGGTCACCGACAGGTTTGTCGATTCGGTGCGCCCCCAGGGCGTTCGGACGGATTCGACGGCCAGCCCGACCGCTTCGGTGAGATCGTCGTAGCGGCGCTGGTCCTGCTGCGTGCGGGCCGTCAGTGTCAGCACGGTGCCGGGCGCGACGTGCTGCTCGGCCAGCGTCTGGGCGAGGTTGAGCATGCGTCCTGACGATGCGCGCACCTGGAAGCCGTAGGTTGCGGCCGTTGTGGTGAGTTGGTCCAGATCCGCGGTCATGCCGGGGAGCAGCTCGATGATGGGCAACGTTGCGGGCAGCAGGACGTCGTTGCGCCGGTCGGCGCACACCAGTGTCACGGCGACCATCGTCGCGTCCTGGGTGCGGGTCGTCTGGGTGCGGGTGGGCGGCATTGTGGTCATGTGTGGGGTTCCGGTGTGTGGTGTCGGGACAGGAGGATGGCGGCGGCGATGAGGATGGCGGCGATGAGGATGCCGATGGGTGTCCAGG
>WRGV01000239.1 GCA_009787035.1 Propionibacteriaceae bacterium
GGCCAGCTCCTCGGCCAGCTCGGCCGCATCCGGCAGGTGCGGGCTGATCGGGGGCAAGTCGTCCAGGCTCGACAGGCCGAGCCTGGCCAGGAAGTAGTCGGTCGTGCGCAGCAGCGATGCGCCGCTCAGCTCGTCGGCCCCGGCCTCCTCGACCAGGCCGCGCGCCAGCAGCGTCCGCACCGCCGAATCGACGTTGACGCCGCGCACCGCGCTGACCCGCGAGCGGGCCACCGGCTGCAGGTAGGCGATCACCGACAGCGTCTCCAGGCCCGCCTGCGTGAGCCGGTTGGGCTGGCCGTCGACCACCCAGCGCGCCAGCGCCTCGTAGTGCTCGGGCCGGGTGGCCAGCGCCCAGCCCCCGCCCACGTCACGCAGCTGGAAGCCGCGGCCCGTCTCGTCGTAGAACGCGGCCAGCCCGCGCAGCGCGTCGTCCACCACCTCGCAGGGGGCCTGGACGGCCTGGGCCAGCAGGTCGAGCGGCTGCGGCCCCTCGGCCATCAGCAGCAGCGCCTCCAGCAGCGGCTGGATGTCCGCGGGCTGTGGCACCGGCACGTCCTGCGGCTGTTCGTTTTCGCTTGTCACAGCGTTACTCTCGGGCATCGCTCCCCTCCCGGCCGGGCTCAGCGCCGTCGGACGGCAGCCCGTCATACTCGTCATCCACCTGGACGGGCGCGTTGGCATCGCCCGTCCAGCGCACCGTCAGCTCGCCGAACGGCGTCAGCTGCTCGAAACCCACGGCGCCCTTCTGGAACAGCTCCAGCAGCGCCAGGAAGCGCACCACGGTCGTCAGCCGGTCGGCGTCGGCCGTCAGCGCGCGGAACGTGGACGTGCCCGCATGCTGCAGGCGTTTGGTGAGGATCTCGGCCTGCTCGTGCACGCTGACGACACTGACATGCAGCTGCTCGACCGGGATCGCCGCCACCTCGGGGGCGCTCAGCGCCCGCGTGGCCAGCACGGCCAGACGCTGCGGGCCGGGCAGCTCCACGTCGGGGCGCAGGCCCGCGAAGCCCGGCTCCAGGCCCCCCGGACGCACGAACACGCGCGCCTCGTCGTCCCAACGCCGCTGCACCCACTCGGCCACCTGTCGGAACGCGCGGTACTGCAGCAGCCGCGCGAACAGCAGGTCGCGGGCCTCCAGGGCGGCGATGTCCTCCTCGTCCTCGACCTCGCCGCCGGGCAGCAGCCGGGCCGCCTTGAGATCGAGCAGCGTCGCAGCGACAACGAGAAACGAGCTGGTCTGCTCCAGATCCCAGTCGCGCCCGCCCGCGGTCACGTAGGCGATGAACTCGTCGGTCACCCGCGACAGCGCCACCTCGGTGACGTCCAGCTTGTGCTTGGCGATCAGCTGCAGCAGCAGGTCGAACGGGCCCTCGAAGTTGTCCAGGCTCAGCGTGAAGCGGTCGTCGCCGACGCTCCCCGGATCGTCTGGTGCGGCGGACGCCGAGCGGGCACGTGCGGCGGCTGGGCTCATGGACGCGATCTCAGTGCCCGGCGGCCCGTGCCAGCACCTCGCGGGCCAGCGTGCGGTAGGCGTTCGCGCCGCCCGACGAGCTGGCGTACGTGGTGATCGGCTCGCCCGCCACGGTGGTCTCCGGGAACTTGATCGTGCGCCGGATCACGGAATGGAACACGAGGTCGCCGAACGCCTCCAGCACGCGCTCCAGCACCTCGCGCGAATGCAGCGTGCGGTGGTCGTACATCGTGGCCAGGATGCCCATCAGCTCCAGCCTCGGGTTCAGGCGGTCCTGCACCGTCGCGATCGTGTCGGTCAGCAGCGCGACGCCGCGCAGCGCGAAGAACTCGCACTCCAAGGGGATGATCACGCGGTCGGCCGCCGTCAGCGCGTTGATCGTCAGCAGGCCGAGCGACGGGGCGCAGTCGATCAGGATGAAGTCGTAGCGGTCGCGCACGCCCGACAGCACGCGCGACAGCGTCTGCTCGCGGGCCACCTCGGACACCAGCTGCACCTCGGCCGCCGACAGCTCGATGTTGCCAGGCAGGATGTCCAGGTTCGGCACGGTGGACGCCAAGATGACCTCGCTGGGATCCATCTTCGTGCGCGGCATCAGCAGGTCGTAGATCGAGTGCTCCAGCGCATGCGGGTTGAGCCCCAGGCCGACCGACGCCGATCCCTGCGGATCGAAGTCGACCAGCAGCACCCGGCGTCCGGCCTCGGCCAGCGCGGCGCCCAGGTTGATGGCGGACGTCGTCTTGCCGACGCCACCCTTCTGGTTGCACAGCGCGACGATCAGGCCGTTCTTGGGCGCGTCCGGGTCGAGCGCAACGGGTGCGGGCAGATCGGGCCACGGACGCCCGGTGGCGTCGATGTCGCCGGGCTTCAGCTCATCGGTCGGCTCGTCATTGTGACGCGCGTTGCTTCCCCGTGGTGGCGTCTTGCCTGCCATCTGCCGCCCTTTCTGCGATTCGTTCCCCCAAGCTTAGGCCATGGGACTGACTGCGCGGGGGTGCGCTGCAGCTCCGACGGACGCCCGTCGCGGGCCATCAGGCGCGGGCCCTCGGATGCGCCGTCTGGTACACCTCGCGCAGGTGCTCGACGGTCACCAGGGTGTAGATCTGCGTCGTGGCAACGGAGGCGTGGCCGAGCAGCTCCTGGACGACGCGGACGTCGGCACCGCCGTCCAACAGGTGCGTGGCGAAGCTGTGCCGCAACGAGTGCGGCGAGACGGCCACATCCAGGCCCGCCTCGCGGGCGCGGCGCTGCAGCACGGCCCAGGCGCTGGAGCGGGACAACCGTCCGCCACGGGCGTTCAGGAACAGCGCAGGCGTGGCGACCCTGACCATCGCGGGACGTCCTCGCACCAGCCAGGCGTCCAGGGCCCCCCGGGCATAGGTTCCCAGGGGAACCAGGCGCTGTTTGTCCCCTTTTCCGATCAGGCGCAGGCCCTCGTCCGGATCGGCCAGCGCGCCGACCACGTCGTCCACATCCAGGTCGACGGCCTCGCTGATGCGGGCACCCGTGCCGTACAGCAGCTCCAGCAGCGCCGCGTCGCGCAGGCCGGTGGGCGTCTCGGTCTCGATGCCCTCCAGCAGCCGCTGCACCTGGTCGATCGTCAGGGCCTTGGGAAGGTGGCGCCCCAGCTTGGGGACGGCGATGTGTCCCGCCGCATTGTCGGGCACCACACCCTCGGCCTGCGCGAAGGCGTGCAGGTTGCGGATCGCCACCAACGCCCGGGCGACGCTGGCGCGCCCCAGCGGTGCGCGCCCGTCCGTCCCGGCCGTGATGGCCCGCTGGTACTGCGTGATGTCGGCCTCGCGCACCTGGCCGAGCGCGGTCACGCCGCGGGCGGACAGCCAGTCGAGATACCGCACCAGATCGCGCCGGTAGGCGGCGATGGTGTTGGACGACAGCCCGCGCTCCACCGTCTGCTGGGCCAGGTAGTCGCGCAGCACGCGCGCCAGCGGGGCCGGCACCCCGGCCGCATCGGTGCGCGCAGGATCAGCCACGAGCGGCGTCCAACCGCTGTTTCACCTCGTGGGCGGGCCAGGGCGCGTCCGCCGGCCGCAAGCGGTCGACCGTGCCGTCCAGCAGCGCCAGTTTCAGCGCCGTGCAGCCGTAGGCCAGCGCCACGTTGTCGACCAGCCCGGCGCGAATGCCCGCGATCACCTCGTCGAGGCTCACCCAAGCCAGGCCCATGTCGACCTCTTCGCCGTGCACCGCGAAGCCCGCCGGACGGCCCACCTGGTGCAGGCCGCGCGCCAGGTAGATGCGCCCGACCTCGGTCGAGATGCCCGGCGACGACACGTAGTCGGCCAGCACGCGCCAGTCGTCGGCGGCCAGGCCGGCCTCCTCGGCCAGCTCGCGCTTGGCGCCGTCCCAGGCCGGCTCGCCCGCCACGTCCAACAGCCC
>WRGV01000240.1 GCA_009787035.1 Propionibacteriaceae bacterium
TCCCGCCAATACTTGGGGATGCGGTTGAGGAAGTACGCGCCCGCCCACAGGTGTTGGCGGGCACAGTCGCGGGCGTACCACAGCGGGTTGCTCCAGCGGTGCGTCCGCATCAGCCGCACGGCGCGACCCACCTGCTCGGCGTCGCCCACCGAGCCGCGGATGACGTACGCCGGAATCGTGCTGAACAGGTGCTCTTGGTCGGCCACGACCATCGGGCCGGTGTGCGCATGATGCAGCACCAGGTCGTCCACGATCCAGGTGACGACGTTGACACCGGCGCCGGTGACGTAGTAGTTCGACCGCCCCAGCCGCGTATTCACCTCAAAGAACCGGTACGATCCGTCGCGCGGGTCGAACTTGACGTCGAAATTGGCGAACCCGCGGTAGCCCCAGTGTTTGAGCAACTTGGCGGCCGCGGCGACCACCGCATCGTTGCGCTCGTTGATGATCACGATGGGGTTGCCGATGGCCATGATGCCGTGGTCTTCCAGCAGGACGCGGCCGTACGCCGCCATCGTGACGTCAGAATTCTCGTCGCAATAGCAGGTCAGCACGCGCATGTTGTCGTCGCCGCCGGGGATGAAGTCCTGCACGATCAGCTGTTTGTCGTAGGTGGAGGCCTGGATGTTCGCGAAGATGGTCGCCAGCTCGTCCGGGGTCTGGACGATGAACGCCTTCTTCTTGCCCGGGAACTTCGCGTAGTGGTAGCGCGCGGTGTTCGACGGCTTGGCCGCCAGCGGATACGTGAAATCGTCCACGGGAATGCGCACGGACGGGTCGGCGCAGTCATACACCCACGTCTTCGGGTAGTCGACGCCGAGCAGTTCGCAGTCGGCGTAGAACTCGTCCTTCAACGTGATGCGGTCGAGCAGGTCGAAGTCGATGTAGGGGACGATGTAGCCCGCGGCCTCCAGCTCGGCCTTGTGCTGGCTGAACGCCCGGATGTACCAGTCGCCGCAGCCGAGCACCAGCAGCTGTTTGCGGCCGGCGAACTCCTCGGCCACCGCGTGCAACGTGGCCAGAAGCGTCTGCTCGGACTCGATGCCCGGCACCGTGCGGTGGTCGATGAAGCGGCTGGACGAGGTGAACTTGATGTCGGCCTGCGACAGGGCGACACTCGTCAGCCCATAGGCCTCGTGAAACGCCCTGGCAAGCGAATATGCTGCGATATCGGCCCCCAGGATCACCGGCTGCAGCAGCTGGGGCACCTGGTCAGCCCGTTCGATGATGGCCATACGACACTCCCGTCCGCGACTCGCACGCAGCCTACCAGTGCGGGCAATATAACCGATGGTTCTTGGGCGACATGCTCACCAGCCGGCATCTTCGCCCGATCCCGGGACCTGCAATGCCACGGTGGCGTCGCTTCCGTGCCTTCCGAAAACAACCAGACCGCAATCCTGATCGAACCGAACCAACAGACCAACTCACGACTTCCGGTATGCGGCCGAACTTGCCCGCGGCTGCTTGAACGAGTCTGGCTACACCGCGGACACGTCGGAACCCGGATGTCGCGCGCAGACCCCACCGGCTTTGCCAGGCGGCATTCGTCCGCCAGGCCGGGTATCAGCAAGCTCTGATCGGTCAGTTCCAGGCCGAACTCAGCGCCGTGCGAGCAGAGGCGGACAAACGCATCTCCCAGGCCCGCGGCGTCCTGCGCGGTATCGGCGTCGAGAAGCGGAGCCGTCTTCCCGAGACCTCACGGTCGCGCATTTCACGGCAGACATGCTAGCCAGCACGCCGCACAGCCTCTATGCTGAGAGTAGCCGTTTTGGCGTACCCCCGCGCTTGTGCTATAGAGCCCGAGACCTTCTGGAGGTATTCCACTCATGACAACCGACCATGGCGCCGCCCCGCGAATCCCCGTTCGCGGCGACGCCCCCTCAGCTGCCGCGTCCATCCTGCCGTCGTTTGGCGACGATTCTGGCAGGGATCGGACGCCGTCCAACTCCAAGCCGACACACCCGCAGCGCCGGGCCATCATCCTGGCCTGCGTGATCTGCCTGGTGATCGGCGCCCTCATCGGCGCGCTCGTCATGGCCATCGCGCATCCGCGCGCCGACTCGTCCGCCATCGACAACGCGCAGACCTCGGTGCGCACGACCGCCAAGGTGTCGCAGCAGCCCATCCGGACGGCCTACCAGCTGTCCGGCACCGTGACCGCGCCGCAGACGCTGGCCGTCCTGCCCAATGCGCCGACATCCGCGAACGTGCAGGCCGTGTCCGGGCGCGTGCGCAAGGCGGGCGACACGATCAACACGCTCGACGTGCTCGGCGAGGTGTCGAACAACCCGATCTTCGCGTTCCCGAAGAGCGTGCCGCTGTTCCGCGACCTGGTCGGCGGCGACAAGGGTTCGGACGTGTCCGCGGTGCAGCAGGTGCTGATCAGCGCCGGACTGCTGAGCGGGACGCCCACCGGCGTCGTCGATACGGCCACGTCCAAGGCCTTCGATGCGCTGTACCACAACGCCGGATACAACCCGCCGCGCGCGATGCCCGCCGTAGCCAACTCGGCCTTCGCCCCCGGCGCCCAGCCCGTGCTGCTGTTGGCGGACACCGCCTCGCTGCCCAGCATGGGCCTGAAGGTCGTCTCGGCCGCGCCCATCGGACAGGCCATCGACACCGACCATCCGCTGGTGACGCTGCAGCTGACGACGGCGCAGATCACCGCGCGCGTCGATCTGCTGGAGGCAGACGCCTTCAAGCAGGGCACAGAGGTGTCCGTGAAGGTCGGCAGCGCCGACGCCGGCACGTCCACCGTGCTCGGCGTGTCCGCGTTCTCGGCCGGCGACGGCAGCACCGCCCCCGGCTACGATGTCACGATCGGCGTGCCNTCGGGGGTCGATGCCGCGGCGAGTGCCGGCCAGCCCGCCATCGTCACCGAGGCGACGCAGCCGCCCGATGGTCTGGCCGTGCCGCTGCTGGCCATCCGCACCGACTCGTCCGGCACCTATGTGTACAAGGCGGCGGATTCCGGCGCCGACCAGAAGGTGCCGGTGACCGTGACCGGACAGGCCAATGGCTACGCGATTCTCGCTGCGAACTCCGATCTGCCTGACGGCACGGGCGTCGTGCTCAGCGGGGAGCGCCCATGAGTGAAGCCGTGGGCGCTGGCGCGCCGCTGGTCGAATTGCGTGGCGTGGGCCGCGCGATTCCCGGCGGCGGGTTCGCGCTCCGCGATGCCACCGCGCGCATCGCCCGCGGCGAGTATGTGGCGGTCGTCGGGCCGTCCGGCAGCGGCAAGACGACGCTGCTGTCCATCCTCGGCCTGCTCGACACCCCGACCACCGGCACGTACCTGTTCGACGGGGTCGATGTGGGCAGCCTGGACGAGGTGAGCCGCAACCAGCTGCGCGGGGAGCGCATCGGCTTCGTCTTCCAGAACGCCTATCTGATGGCGGACGACTCGGTGGCCGACAACGTCGGGCTGCCGCTGCGCGTGCGCGGCATGTCCGCACGGCGTCGGCGCCGGCTGGTGAACGCCGCGCTCGTCCAGGTGGGGCTGTCCGGGTTCCAGAATGCGCGCGCCGGGGAGCTGTCCGGTGGGGAGAAGCAGCGCGTCGCGGTCGCGCGCGCACTGGTCGGCGCACCCGATGTCATCCTGGCCGACGAGCCCACCGGGGCGCTCGACGCCGATTCGACCCGGCGCCTGGTCGCGCTGCTGCAGCAGATCAATCGGGCCGGTACGACCGTCATCGTCGTCACGCATGACCCCATCGTCGCCGCCGGCGCCACGCGCCAGCTGGTCATCGTGGATGGGGTGCTCAGCGGCGCCCCGCACGGCGACCAGGCCGCGGCCCCACAGACCCCGGCACGGGACATTCCGGACCCCAACCCCACGAATCCGGTCACTATCGGCCCCTCCG
>WRGV01000241.1 GCA_009787035.1 Propionibacteriaceae bacterium
CCCCACGGCCGCCACGGCCAGCCCCAGGCAGAACCCGGCGAGCATGATCGACACGCTCATCCGGGTCGCGAGCGCGGCGAGCAGCAGCAGGACGAGCAGGCTGATGCGCAGTTCGAGCGCGAAATTCCTGCGTTCCGACTTGCGGTGGACGGCCTGCCACCAGCCACGCTTGTCCGCCTCGCGCAGCAGGAAGAACACGGCCACGCCACAGGCGATCACGACCAGGGCGCCGAGCCCTGCCCGTCCGGCGCGCCCCGGATCGAGCACCAGCGGAAGGGCGATGATGCCCAGCGCGTCCGCCAGCGCCACCTGCGGCAGCGCCTGCACCATGCCCGGCCCCGCCAGGTTCAGCGAGTCGGCGATCGGCAGCACCACGGCCGCCGAGCTCGACGCGCACAACACGGCATACAGCGGCGCGTGCCCCGTCCCGAACACGTGCGAGATGAGCACGCCGAGCACCGCCCCGGCGACCACGATCAGCACCAACCGCAGCACGCCGCCGCGCACCTGGGGCAGCAGCGTCTTGTCGCGGATCGGCACGTGCGAGCCGGCGACGAACATGACCATGCCGAAGCCGATGTTGGCCAGGAACTGGAACGTCGGCTGCTTGGGGTCGAGCCATCCCGTGCCGGTCACGCCGACCACGACGCCCGCGGCCAGCTCGCCGATGACGACGGGCACGCGCCACTTGTCCGACCAGGCCAGCAGCGGCCCGCACAACCCCACCGCCACCACCAGCGCCAGCGTCGCCAGGCTCACCGGTGCTTGCCACCTTCGGCATGGCCGCCGCGCACATCTGCGATGCGACAAGGGATGTCGGTGTTCTCGTCGGTCAGGTAGCTGGCGCAGACGCGGTGGTAGCCGTCCGCGATCACCATCGGCACGCCCCGGGCCAGATCGCCGCGCACGAGCAGGATCGGCGACAGCGCCTCGCCGTGCGCGATCTTGGCGAGATCGCCGGCGACGTGCGGGTTGGTCGCGTCCAGCAGCGGGAGCCTGGACGCCCGCAGCAGATCCTTCGCTTTCTGCTGGACGGTCGGCGCCTGCCGCAGCTGTTTCTCGATGTCTGCGATGGTGTCGTCGCCGGCGATCAGCTGCAGGAAGGCCGCGGCGGCGGGAAAGTCGTGCTCCTGGGGCGCCTTGAGCCACGCAATAGTTGGGGAATCGCTCACGTCCGTCATCTTAGGCGCGCCCGGGCGCAGCCGCGGACAATCCGCAAAAAGCGAAACGACAAGGAGTAATATCCGTGGTGTCACCCGTGCGTTCGGCCGGGTGGCTGGGGGCGGGCGGCCTGCTGATGGTGGTGGTCGCCCTCGTCCTCGGCATCGTGACGACGATCCTGAATTGCCCCAACACCGTGGTTTTCGCCTCGTGGGTTCATCCCGGCAGCCACACCGTCACACTCACCGCCTCATCCCAGAGCGACGCGACATTCCACCTGTATTACGGCTATGGATACAACACCCGCGCCTACTCCGGGGGTTTCCACTACTCCGGAGGCTTCCGCTATTCCGACGCCATCACGTTCACCGGCTCCTGGTCGCACACCGTCACCGTGCCCCTGATCAACGCACAGGCCCCGTTCAGCGCGGAAATCGTGATCGTCTCACAAAGCGGAGGCAGTGCGACCTGCGGCGCCAGCGTCGATGGTGTATCAACCGTGCTGCCGGAGCTTCAGGACGCGAAAAGACTCTTCAACCTCCGGATCACCCCGATCCCGGACTGCCGGGCCGACTGGCCGGGCTGACACGACACCCACCACACCAAGGAGAAATCTGTCATCATGAGCGGTTTCACCCCAGAACACCTGCCACCACCGTGGCCGACGCCGCCCCGGGCACCAGATCCGCCGCCGGATACGTCCGAGCAGTATCCGGACGAAGACCCGGAGAGAATCGCGCAATGGGGGGTGGGCCAACACCACAGTTTATTCACCGCGATAACGGGTGAGAACCTCCCGCCCACCAACTCCCTGGGCAGATTCGGCACCCTGCCCGGCCCGGATCACCATCCGCTGGCCGTCCCGGCCGCCTGGATCGGGTGCGCCGCCATCGTCTCATCGCTCCTGGGCGTGCTGACGATCATCTTCGCCACCATGGCCGTGACCCACGCATCCGACGACGAGGTTCTGCCGCAGGTCGACGTGGCGCTCGGCGTCGTGCTGCTGATCGGCGGGCTGGCCATGTGGATCTGAATCCAGCGCGGCATCGGCCTGGGAATGGGAATGGGCTGAAGCACCTCAGACCAGGAACGGGTTCCACTGCCGGATCGGCGAGAACAGATGTCAAGACACACGTTTCCAGCCGATGACACATAGACTCTGGCCATGGGCGACGACGACACACAGAAGCCATCAACGGACGAACTGTGGAGCCGGAACGTCCTGATTCACGCCGGAGTGACGATCCACAAGTCCGACAACTCTCTCGGGGACTACGGCATTCTTCCGGGCCCCGAACAACATCCCCTGGCCGTTCCCGCCATGTGGCTGGCCGGGACCGGTATCCTCGTCGTCCTTCCGTTCTCCTATCTCAACGATGACGCATCCAGCGTGGTCGCCGCCGTCCTCTCGGTGCTCCTCGGCGTCCTCGCGCTCATCTTCGCGATCATCGCTCTTGTCCAGGGCCCACGGCACGTTCTCCCCGTCGTCGCCGGCGTCCTTGGTCTCGCGCTGCTGGTAGCCAGCCCCTTGACGCTGCTCGCGATACTAGCAATCTAGCCGTACCCAGGCCCTTGTGCGCGTCACCCGAAAACGAGACTCGACAAGGGATAGCGTGAATCCATGAGTGAACCCCCCTCCGATGACGTGCACCCGTTGTGACCCGGCGCCGATGACGCTGCCGACCGAGCACCCGTGGACGGGTTCCCCGCAGAGCAGCTGCCGCCTGCGTGGCCCACACCTCCCCGCGCACCTGAGCCGCCGCCCCCGGGCAAGCCTTGGCCGCACGAACCACCAGCGAGACCCCAACATTATGCGTCCGTCCTGGAGGTGATCTCTGAGCGGACGCCCTCGTTGCCCACGGGCGATGTCCTGCCCGGCCCGGATCAGCATCCGCTGGCCGTCGCCGCCATCTGGATCGCCGCCGTCGGCGTCAGCGCCGGGCTTCTGATGGCGCAGGCCTACGCGAACTCGATCGGCGGCCTGATCAGCGCCGGATGCGCAACGGTCATGGGCGCTCTGGCGTTCGCATTCGCGCTCTCCGCGCTCGTCACGTCACGCAGGAGAGTGCTACCGGCCATCGCAGGAGTCCTGGGCGTCGTGCTGATGGCGACCGGGCCGATACTGGGGTTGGCGAGCTGGCGCCTCATCCGCCCCTTCACGCAGACGATCGTGCTGAGCGCGTCCGTTCCGACGGGATCGGGATCGGTGGTGTACCAGTACGGAGGCCAGACCAAGGGTGTGCGCGGCATCGTCCCGTGGTTCGCCTCAGGGGAAATCGCGTTCAACGGCACCTGGTCCACGACGATCACGCTGCACGGATCGAGAGGAAATCCCGCGCTGATCCAGGTCATGGCCCTCGCCGAGGACGGTCCGACCGCGGCCGTCACCTGCGCGATCAGCGCGGCTGGCGTCCTCCTGGACGGCCCGCGCCTGCGCGACCCGTCCAGCTCCAGCGTCTACCCGGGCGTGCAATGCGAGGCCATCTGGCCCGGCTGAGGCGCGTCAGACCAGGAACGGGTTCCACTGGCGGATCGACACCACCCGCACGCCCGGGGCGGACAGGAACGGATCCTGCGCGAGCAGGTCGTCCACGGCCCGGCGGTCGGGGACGTCCGCGATGATCAGCGCTCCGGAGTCGTCGCCCCACGGCCCGGCCATGCGGATCAGGCCCTC
>WRGV01000242.1 GCA_009787035.1 Propionibacteriaceae bacterium
CTGGTCACCGTGATCCTGGTCAAGCTGTCCGGCGGCAGGGCGCTGGGCAGGCTGATGGCGACCATCTCGATTCCGACGATCATCGTCCCGGTGATCGGGCCGGTGGTCGGCGGCGCGATCGTGACCAACGCGTCGTGGCGCTGGATCTTCTGGATCAACGTTCCACTGTGCATCGTCGGCGGCATCCTCGCCTGGCGGATGCTGCCCAAGGACACCCGCGTTCATGACCTGAGGTTCGACGGCCTGGGGCTGGCGCTGGCCGGCATCGGCACCGCGACGGCCCTGTACGGCGTCTCGCGGGCCGGCACGCTGGGCACGTTCGCGGCGCCGTCCGTGCTGATCACCGTGGCGATCGGCCTGGTGCTGCTGGCGTGCTTCGTCGTGTGGAGCCTGCGCCGGACCGATCCGGCCGTCAACGTGCGGGTGCTGAAGATCGGCTCGTTCACCGCCGCGTCCGTCGTGCTGATGATCGGCATGTTCGCCCTCAACGGATCGACGCTGCTGCTGCCGCTGTTCTGGCAGGACCTGCGCGGGGCGACGCCGCTGATGGCGGGCGTGGCGCTGATCCCGCAGGCCCTGGGCAACCTGGCCACCCGCAGCCTCGCTGGCCGGCTGACCGACCGCATCGGCGCGAAGTACGTCGTGATGGTGGCGGCGCTGCTGGCCACGGCCGGCACCGTGCCGATGGTCTTCGTGAACGGAACGACGTCGTGGTGGGTGCTGGCGATCATCCTGTTCGTGCGCGGCCTCGGGCTCGGCGGCATCATGATTCCCGTGATGGCGGCCATGTTCTTCGACATGCCTAAGGACGACGTCAGTTCGGCCACCATCGTGAGCCGGACGATGCAGAACATGGGCAGCGCCTTCGGCGCGGCGCTGGCCGCCGTGCTGCTGGAATGGGGCATGACCGCGCACCATCTGGTGCCGACGTCGTCGTTCCACATGGTGTTCGCCGTGCTCAGCGTGCTGACGCTGGCCACCGCCTTCGTGGCCCTGCGGATGCATGGACGCCCCGCTGTGGCCGCGTAGTGCGGGCGTTCTGGGCTATGATCCGTCCCAAAAGGGGGCGGGACATGACGGCAGAACATCCCTGTGTGCTGGTGGTGCACGGCAGCCGGTTCGGGCAGAGCACGAAGATCGCGCAGGCGGTCTGCGATGAGCTGGCCTTGCGGGGCGTGGCGTCGCAGATCGTGGCGCTCGACGCGACCACGGCGCCCAACCCGGCCAAGCACGACGCACTGGTGCTGGTGACGTCGGTGCGCTACGGCTACTTCGACAAGTTCGCGTACCGGCTGATCGCGGCGCACCGGGCGTGGCTCGACTCCGTCCCGACGCTGCTGATCACGGTGTCGCTGACCGCGCGCAACGCCGAGAAGCGCGATCCGGCCGTGCACTCGTATACCCGTAAATTCCTGGAGAAGTCGGGGTGGACGCCCGGGCATGTCGAGGTCGTCGCCGGCATGCTCGACTATCCGCGCTACCGCATCTGGGACCGCCTGGCCATCCAGCTGATCATGAAGATGACCAAGGGCCCGACCGACCCGACGACCGTGATCGAGTACACCGACTGGGACCGCGTGCGCCAGGTGAGCGACGACTTCGCCGACCGTGTGCTGTAGGCGGGCATCGTCGGCCCTTGTCAGCGCGCCTGCGCGCAGTTTTGTCGGTGGGGCCTTGTAGCCTTGGTGATACGCCGAGATGGCGGCCGTTGACCGACGGCCAATCCGCCAGGCTGACCGTCCGCTGAGACGACAGAGCCACCCGCTTCAGGAGCACCGATGACTCGTCCCGCCCACCGCCCACCCATCGCGCTGGCCGCCGCGCTCGGCTTCGCAGCGTCTTTGTCCTTGTCGGCACCTGCATGGGCCGCTCCAGACGTGTCGCTGATCGCGACGTTCGAGGACGAGGTCGCGGGCTGCGCCGACTGGACGCCCGCCTGTCCCGCGCTGGTCATGACGCCGGGCGCGGACGGCACGTACGCGGTGAGCGTGGACGTCCCGGCGGGGGCCTGGCAGTTCCAGGTGGCGGACGGCTCGGCGCGCTACGGCGCCGACGGGCAGGACGGCCGGACACCGCTGTGGCTGGCCGGGCCGGCGACGCTGCAGTTCCGCACCGACCCGTCGAGCCATGTGACCACGGTCGTGCCGCAGGGGGCACAGGCGCCCGGAGCGTCCCCGGACGTGTCGCTCGCGGCGGGCAGCGTGTCGGCGCCCGGCGAGCGGTTCTACTTCCTGCTCGGCGACCGGTTCGCGAACGGCGATCCGTCCAACGACAACGCGATCGTGCCGGACAACCGGCGGCCCGATGTCGTGACGCACCCCGCCGACCCGGCCGTCAGCGGTTACGATCCGACGCGCATGGGCTTCTACCAGGGCGGCGACCTGCAGGGCGTGATCGACCGCCTCGACTACATCAAGGGGCTGGGCGCGACCGCGATCTGGATATCGCCGCCGTTCGTCAACATGCCCGTCAGCCAGGGCAGCGCCGGGTATCACGGCTACTGGATCACCGATTTCACGCACATCGACCCGCACCTGGGTGGCGATGCAGCGATGACCGAACTCATCACGCGCGCGCATGCCGCGGGGCTCAAGGTCTTCTTCGACATCGTGCTCAACGACACGGCCGACACCATCTCGTACCGGGGCGTGGGCGATGAGCCGCCGTACGTGCCGCTGGCCACGCGGCCGTACACGGACGCGTCCGGGAAGGCCTTCGACCCGGCCGACTACGCCACGGGCACCAACGGGACATTCCCGGCGATGGATGCGACCACGTCGTTCCCGTATGTCCCATACCGCCCCGATCCGGGCGTGTGGCTTGTCCCAGAACAGCTCAACGACCTGACCTGGTACCACAACCGCGGCAGCGCGAACACGAGCGGCAACGACGAATCCACGCTGTACGGCGACTTCGCGGGGATGGACGATCTGATGACCGAACGCCCCGAGCTGGCGAAGCTGATGGTGGACGAGGTGGCCGCGCCGTGGCTGGCGCGCGGGGTGGACGGCTTCCGCATCGACACCGTCAAGTACGTCGGCCTCGACTTCTGGACGCTCTTCGACGCGGGCGTGCATCAGGCCTCTGACAAGGCGTTCGTGTTCGGGGAGGCGTACGACCAGAACGTGCCCCAGATCGTGTCGCCGCCCATGCGCATCGGCGGCATGGACGGCATGCTCGACTTCCCGTACGCCCTCGCGCTGCCCGACTACCTGCGCGGGGGTGACGCCGGCTCGTTCGCGCGGGTCTTCGACACCGACGCGTACTACGCGACGGGCGCGACCAGCGCGAACGACATGGTGACGTTCGTGGACAACCACGACATGGGGCGCCTCGGATCGCTGCTCGGGCAGGACACGCCCGACCTGCAGCGGCGCATCGAGTTGGCGTACGAGCTGACGTATCTCGTGCGCGGACAGCCGGTCGTCTACTACGGCGACGAGCAGGGCTTCCTCGGCACCGGCGGCGATGTGGACGCGCGCCAGCCCATGTTCGGGCCGGTCGACGGCGGCTACGCCGGGTCGCCGTACGCGGCCTCGCCGTTGGCCGGTGGCGGCACGATGGGCGCAAACTACGCTGCGCATGTGTACGACACGTCTGCGCCCCTGTACCGGATGTTGGCCGATCTGGCGGCGCTGCGCGATGCACATCCTGCCTTGTCACGCAAGGTGATCAGGTGACGCTGGCGACGCAGGGCTCGGTGTTCGCGTTTGCCCGGCTGCTGCCGGGGGCGGACGGCCAGGCGCCGGTGGAGAACCTGGTGGCGGTCAACTCGTCCGACCAGGCGGCCAGCATCGCCGTGACCACGCTGACGCCGGGGGCCACG
>WRGV01000243.1 GCA_009787035.1 Propionibacteriaceae bacterium
CCAGCCCCGCTACGACGACGGCGAAGGCTGCGCCGATCCCGAACGATCCGGATGCGACGCGCATCCAGCCGGCGGTGCGCGACGGTGAGGGCGGCGGTGCGCGCCGGGCGGCCGGGGAACGAGGCGGACGCCGTGCGGCCCCGGCCCGCGCCACGACGGGTTCGAGGGTGCGTGGTTTGGTGCTGGAGATCGTGCTTGTCCTGGTGTGCGCGCTGGTCATCTCGGCCGTAGTGCGCACGTTCCTGGTCGAGGTGTACACGGTGCCGTCGGGTTCCATGGAGAACACGCTGATGAACGGAGACCGTATCGTCGCCGTCGAGGTCGGCACGTTCCACCGCGGCGACATCGTCGTGTTCAAGGATCCGGGGGGCTGGCTCGCCGGGGAAGAGGCGACGTCGGAGCAGCCGGGCCCGGTGCGCAACTTCTTCGAGAAGATTCGCGTGCTGCCCGACTCCAAGACGGATCACCTTGTCAAGCGCGTGATCGGTATGCCGGGCGATCACGTCCAGTGCTGCGATGCGCAGGGCCAGATCATGGTCAACGGCTATTCGCTGGACGAGCGTGCGTACCTGCATGCGACCGACGGCGTCACCGACTATCCGTCACAGATCCAGTTCAACGTCTGGGTGCCGGCCGACACGATCTTCGTCATGGGCGACCACCGCAGCGACTCGTACGACTCGCGCTACCACCTGTGCGACACCAGCACCACGCCGGCCGGGCTGGCGGCATTCGTCCCGATTTCGGACGTGGTGGGCCCGGTGAAGGCGGTGCTGACACCGCTGAAACGGATCCAGTCGTTCGACATTCCGGCGACATTCGCCAACGTGCCGGCCCATCCGTCGGGGACGCCGCCGGCGGATCCCGTGGTGTATTCGGCGCAGTGCCCCTCGTAGCGCGATGTCGGTCGTCGAGGGCTCGTCCGGGTATGAGGACGCGCTGCGTGCAGCCGGGTTCGGGCTTGTGGCGGGCGCGGATGAGGCCGGACGGGGTGCCTGCGCCGGACCGTTGGTCGCGGCGGCGGTCATCTTGCCGCTGGACGCGCCGATCGTGGGGCTGCGTGATTCGAAGCAGCTGACCGCCCGGGCGCGCGACGTGCTGTTCGACCGCATCACGGCCCAGGCCTGTGCGGTCGCGGTCGTGCGCGTCGAGGCCGGCGAGTGCGACCGGCTGGGCATTCAGGAGGCCGACCTGCAGGGGCTGCGCCGGGCGCTGCTGGAGCTCGACCCGCCGCCGGATTTCGCGTTGACGGACGGATTCGCCGTGGACGGCCTGGCCTGTCCGGGGCTGGCGGTGTGGAAGGGCGACCAGGTGGCGGCGTGCGTGGCGGCGGCGTCCATCATCGCCAAGGTGACCAGGGACCGGATCATGGCCGACTACGACACCCAGTTCCCGGGGTACGGTTTCGCCGGCCACAAGGGCTATGCCACGGCCGTGCACCAGCGGGCACTGGAGGCGCTGGGCCCATGCCCGATCCACCGGATGACCTACGCCAACGTGGCCGCGGCGGTTGCGCGCCGAGGCGGCGCCTGATCAGGCGAGCGGCGGTTCGGGCACGCGGAGTTCGGTGTGCTGCAGCTCTTCGATCGAGACGTCGCGGAAGGTCAGCACCTTGGCGGTCTTGACGAAGCGGGCGGGACGGTACATGTCCCACACCCAGGCGTCGCCCATCGAGACCTCGAAGTAGACATCGCCGCCGTCGGTGCGTGCCGTCAGGTTCACGGAGTTGCACAGGTAGAAGCGGCGCTCGGTCTCGACGGCGAACTTGAAGATGCCGACAACATCGCGGTACTCGCGATACAGATCAAGCTCCAGCTTGTTCTCGTACTGTTCCAGGTCTTCGGCGCTCATGGTGTTTCCACTCTACCGGGTCGGTGCAACGCCGTGGGTGGACGACGCGCCCGCCCAGGGGGCCCAGGCCGCCCTGGCCGATCAGACCGGAACCCACCCGCTACCTCTGCGACGCTGAGCTCGTCCGCCCCGACTGCTGTTGCTGTGCCGCGCGTGTGCATGCCAGATTGTCGGCGATTCCCTTTGTGGTGGGGTGCTCTGCTCCCAAAACGCGCTGCATGTCGGAGAGCATCGACGCCCAAATCTGGATCGCTTCCTCATTCCGGCCCTCCATGGCGTAGCCGATGGCAAGGTGGTTGCGGGAATCCAGAGTATCGGGATGATCCGGTCCGAGGACGCGTTCGCGGCCCGCAAGAGCGCTCTCGTGCAGCGCGACAGCATCGTGGATGCGGTCAGCTGAGGCGTAGGCGTTTGCCAGGTTGTACCGCGTGCCCAAGGTCGTCGGGTGGTCGGGGCCGAAGATGCGCTCCTCGGCCATCAGCACCTCTTCAAACCGCGGGATGGAATCGTCTGAATGCCCTGCCTTCCGGTATGTGGCCGCGAGGTTGTTGCGGATCTGAAGCGTGTCAGGGTGATCTGGGCCAAGCGTGCGTTCCATGTCCACAAGAACCTGCTCGTTCAGTCTGATGGCGTCATCGATGCGTCCGGCGTTGAGATAGGCGGTGCCGAGATTGCCGCGTGCATGCAGTGTGTCACGGTGATCGGGGCCCAGTGTCCGCTGCAAGTCCTCCACATTCCGTTCGCCCATGACGATGGCGTCGTTGGTGCGACCTTCCTTGTCGTAGGCTGCGGCGAGGTTGCTGCGCAATCTCAGCACAAGGAGGCGGTCCGCGTGAGAGCCGCGCTCGATGTGCGCGAGAATCTGCTCTTCCAGGGTGATGGCCTCTTCGGCGTGGCCGGTATCTGCATAGATGGTAGCCAGGTTGACACGGCTCTGTACCGTGTCGGGGTGGTGAGGGCCCAGGATGCGCTCTCGGTTGACCAGCGTCTGCTTCGCCAGTTCAAGCGCATCATTGACCCGACCTGCTTCCCAGTACAGGCCAGCGAGGTTGCCGCGGGATGAGAGAGTATCGGCATGATCAGGGCCGTGAATGCGTTCCTGATCATCGACCAGAGATCGGACGACGGCAATTGCCTGTTCGAAGGCGCCAAACTCCGAGAGAATGGGTGCTGCCCACCAGCGCAGAGTGTTGAGGGCAGTTGCCGTCCGTTGGTCCAGCTGCCCGCCGACGTGCGTGCTGAGCGCGACAATCTGATCGGCGATCTCCAGTCGTCGAGTGGGCCTGGATGTGTCAGTGTCGCTGAGCACGGTCAGTCTGGTAAGCGCCTGCATAGCCACTGAAGAGACGTTCAGCAGCTGCCCTCGCTTGTCTGCGCGTTCTCGTATGACTCGCATCACGAGACGGTGCGCGATGATTCTCTGCTGCGTGCCGGAGCCGTCGCTGAAGGCGACGAGTGACGCTCTGCGCAATGCATCGATCGCCTCATCGATCGCCATGGCGTTGTCCTGGGACAGACACGCGTGCAGCAGCCACCGCGAGACGCCAGCCTCGGACAGGACGCTGATCAGTTCCAGCAGACGGATGCGCAGTCGCCCTGGCCTATCGCTCTTGATGACGTGGTCGATGGAGAGCAGGATGGCCTCGGCCGCGCCGTGGGGNTATTCGTCGCCTTCGCTTCGCGTCAGATAGGCGGCGAGGTCCATCTGCCTGAGTCGCNTGNGGTACGCGTCGTAGCCAATTCCGCTGACGCGGCTGGCGGCNTGCGCCAGCGCCAGGGGCAGCCAGCCGAGCTCGTCGCCGACGGCACGGGCCCCTTCTTCGTCCTGGATGCCGCTGGCTGTTTGCAGGAAGGCGAGGCCCTCCTGCGGGCTGAACTCGCCAACTTCGACCGCGGTGGCGCCGATCTGGGCCGCCAGCTTCTGGTCTCTGGTCGTGATGACGACGTGGCAGGTGCCGGTGGTGGGG
>WRGV01000244.1 GCA_009787035.1 Propionibacteriaceae bacterium
GAGCGCACCCTCGCCGATCACCGCGATGTCGGCCGGGGCGGCACGCTGGTCGAGCAGGTCGTCCTCGATGCCGAGCACGCGCTCGCCTTCGCAGCGCAGCACGCGGCGGCGGACGACCCCCATCGGGTCGACGGCGGTGGCGCGGTAGAACGACTCGGCCGCGGGCGCGCGCCAGTCGATCACCAGCGGCTCGTAGTTGGGGTCGAGCAGTCCGAGACGCCCGATGTAGCGGGTCTCGGCCGGGTGCAGGTCGAGACGCCCGAAGACCAGGCCCTCGCGCTCGGCGTCCAGGAACGCCAGGCGCCGGGCGGCCTGGTACGCGAAGGCGTCGCGCTCGAACAGGGCCGTGCCGGCCTCCTCGCGGTGCCAGTCGGCGCGGTCGCTCAGGTACTTCTCGCGGCTTTCGGCCTCGACCTGGCGGGCGGCGGCGACGGCGCTGCGCAGCGCGGCGTAGACGCGATCCACGTGCGTCTGCTCCACAGCCAGTTCGTGCGCGAGCACCTGCGCCGCCGCGGGGGGACGAGTCATTGCGCTCCTGTCTGATGATCGAGCAGGCTGGCACCAGCCATAAGGATTCAGTGTACGCCGTCGCGGGATGACCCGACCTGCCTGTGACGGGCCAATGTGGCGTTGACTAGCTGAGCAGTGCCAGGTCCTCGGCGCTCAGCTGCAGGTCGGCGGCCTGCAGCGAATCCAGGATGGTCTCCGGACGCGACGCGCCCGGGATCGGGATCACGACCGAGCCCTGGGCGAGCTCCCAGGCCAGCGCGACCTGCTGCGCCGAGACGCCGTGCTTGGTAGCGACCTCGTGGAAGGCCGCGAAGCGGTCGCCCAGCTGCTTGGCGTGGCCGATGCCACCCAGCGGGCTCCACGGCAGGAAGGCGATGCCCAGGCGCTGGCACTCGTCCAGCGTGTCCTGGGTGCCCCGGTGGTTGGGGGCGTACTGGTTCTGCACGGCCGACAGCCGCCCGCCCAGCACCTGCTGCGCCTCGTGGATCTGGTCGACCGACGCGTTCGAGACGCCCGCGCGCACGATCACGCCCTCGTCCAGCAGCTCGGCCAGCGCGCCGACGGATTCGGCGTACGGCACCGCCGGATCGGGACGGTGGAAGTAGTACAGCCCGATCGCGTCGACGCCCAGGTCGCGGGCCGACTGCTTGGCCGCCGCCTTGAGGTAGGTCGGGTCGCCGTTCTGCGTCCACGAGCCATCGCCGGGGCGCAGGTGCCCGCCCTTGGTGGCCACGAGCACGGGCGACGTGTCGTCGCTCCACTGGCGCAGCGCCTTGGCGATCAGGCGCTCGTTGTGCCCGACCTCCCCGGCGTCGCGGTGGTACGAGTTGGCGGTGTCGATCAGGCGGACGCCCGCGTCCAGGGCTGCCAGGATGGTGGCGATGGCCTGGGCCTCGTCGGGCCGCCCCTCGATGGACATGGGCATGCCGCCCAGACCGATGGCGCTGACCGGGAAGTCGGCGATGGTGCGCATCTTCATGAGTTTCTCCTTGTTGTGGCTTGTCGGGGGATCAGGCTTTGGTGTTCCACGTCGCGATGCCGCGGCGCAGGCGGTCCAGGCCGTCGTCCACGCGGGCGCGGGGGCACGCGAGGTTCATCCGGAGGAAACCTGCGCCGTCGCCGCCGTATTCCGCGCCGTCGCTGACGTACAGCCCGGTGGTGGCGCGCAGGTGGGCGCACAGCGCGACGCTGTCGTCCGTCAGGGCCGTGGCGTCGATCCACAGCAGGTACGTCGCCAGCGACTCCGCGGCGCGCAGCCCGGGGATGGCGTCGATGACGTCGACCGCGTGGTGCTTGTTGGCCTGGATGTACGCGCGCGCGGCGTCCAGCCAGGGTTCGCCGTGCGTGAACGCGGCGATGGTGGCATCGATGGCGAAGGCGTTCGGCTCGGCGACCTCGTCGCGGTTGAGGCCGCGCATGACGGCGGCGCGCAGCTCGGCATCGGGCACGATGACGGACGCGGTCTGCAGCCCGGCCAGGTTGAAGGCCTTGGTCGGCGCCACGCAGGTGATCGAATTCGCGGGGGCGATGCTGGCGTACGGCACGTAGGCGTGCCCGGGCGCGACCACGTCGCAGTGGATCTCGTCCGACAGCACCGTGACGCCGTGCGTGGCGGCCAGCTCGCCGACGCGCGCCAGCTCGTCGGCCGACCAGATGCGCCCGACCGGGTTGTGCGGGTTGCACCAGATCAGCAGCCGCGTCTGGGCGAGCTTGGCATCCAGGTCGTCCCAGTCGATCTCGTACGCATCGGTGTCCGGGTCGCGGCGCAGCGGGCTGGGTAGCACGATGCGTCCGGAGTTGACGATGCTGTTGAAGAAGATGTTGTAGACCGGGGGAGCGACCACGACCGGTTCGCCGGGCTGCGTCAGCGTGCGCACGATCGACGAGATCGCCGGCACAACCCCCGTGGTGAGGCCGACCCAGGCCGGATCGACCGCCCAGCCGTGGCGGCGCGTCCACCAGCCGGCCACCGCCGCCGCGTACTCGTCCGGCACCATCGTGTAGCCGAAGACGCCGTTGTCGAGCCGACGTTGCAGCGCCTGTCGGATCGGCGCGGCGGCGGCGAAGTCCATGTCGGCGACCCACATGGGCAGCTCGTCCGCGCCGACGTCCCACTTCAGGGAATGGGTGCCGCGCCGGTCGATCGGCGCATCGAAATCGGGTGTCATGCCGCCTCGTCCGCGATGACGATCNGGGTCGCGCTCGGGTCGATCGCCGGATCGTCCTGGATCAGCTCGCCGATGCCCTGGCAGCGAATGATGCCGCCGGACGGGTTGATCACCGAGTCGATGCGGCCGTCGATCTGGGCGTCCAGCGTCGAGTACTCGAAGGCGAGCGTCGTGTTGACCAGGCGGCAGTGGCGCATCGTGAGCCCGTCGATGTAGCACAGGCCCTGCAGCGACTCGATGGTGCAGTTCTCGAACGTGAGGTTGCGCGAGTTCCAGCCCAGGTATTCGCCGATGATCAGGCAGTCGCGCACGACGACGTCGTGGCAGTTCCAGAACGCGTCGCGCGAGGCCAGCATGCCGCCCTCGACGACGATGTCGGCACCGCCGTCGAACAGGTAGTTGCCGTGGATGCGCAGGTCGGTGGCGCGCACGCCCGTGGTGTTCATGCCGAAGTAGTCGCCGTTGGCGCTGACGTGGTCGAGCGTGACGTCGCTGCACTGCCACAGCGTCTCTTGAGCGTTGGGCAGCTGCACGTTGGTCAGCGTGATGCCGGACGAGCGCCGGAACTGCTTGGGTGCGCCGATCAGCGAGTCGGCGATCGCGATGCCGTGCGTGTACCAGATGCCTGACCGTGCCGTATCCAGCAGAATACTGTGCTGCATGGTGACATCCTGGGAGTACCACAGCGGGTACTTCCATTCGAACGCGGTGTCGTCGATCTGGACGCCCGCGCTGTGCTTCAGGGGCGATTCACCGTCACCGAACGTGGCGTGCGCGACGTGGGTGCGATCGGCCTGAAACAGCGCGCGCTCCCCGGTCAGGTGTTGCTGGTTGACATCGGGATACTGGCGTGGCACTGGGTGTGACTCCTTCCGAGGGGGGCGGGTGCGGGCGGACGGCCGGCGCATCCCGGCCAACGGATCAGTCTAGGCCGTTCGCATGGGCATTGCCCGGAGGTCCCGGCAAAGCCGTGGTGCGGCTGCCGATCGTGCCGGTCCGTCTGGCTGAGCTGGCCGAGACGATGCGTCGGCAGATTTGGGACGGATGTGGCGGGCAGCCTACCGTTGTCAGTACAAGAGATCCTGGACACACGTGCATCATCCCCCCACCGCCCCCACGTGTTGGTGCTCCAG
>WRGV01000245.1 GCA_009787035.1 Propionibacteriaceae bacterium
GTGGACGGCCGTGGCCCCCGGGTCGCTGCAGGCCTTCCTCGGGGGGCTCCCCCCGGTCTGGATCGCGGCCGGCCTGGTGCTGGCCGCCGGACTCTACGCCGCCACCTGGCCCCTGCTGGCCGCCACGCCCGTGCCCGCCGGCATTCTGCCCGCGACGACGCTCACGACGCTGGCCCGCAGGCGCGAGCGCCGCGTCGGACCGGTCATTTTCACCAACTACACCTCATGAACACACGTCCGCCCCGCACAACTCCCCAATCGAAAGGACATATCGATGATTGAATTCCGCGGCGTCACCAAACGCTACGGTGGCACGCTGGCGCTGGATGCGGTCGATCTGACGCTTGCCGACGACGGCATCTATTGCCTGCTCGGGCGCAACGGCGCCGGCAAGACCACCTTCATGAAGCTGCTGGCGGGCCACATGGCCACCAGCGACGGCCAGGTGCTGGTGGACGGCGTCGTAGTCAGCCCCGCGCGCATGCCCGACAGTGTCGTGTTCGTGCAGAACGACGCGGTGCAGTTCAACATGCGCACGGGCGATCTGATCGACACCGCGGCCGGGCTGCAGGCCGATTTCGACGCGGATTTCGCGCACGAGATGGCGCACCGCTTCCAGCTGGACACGCGCAAGCGCTACCGCCACCTGTCGTTCGGCATGAAGACCATGCTGACGACCATCCTGGTGATGGCCAACAATTCCGAGGTGGTGCTGTTGGACGAGCCGACGCTCGGCTTCGACGCCATCATGCGCGACCAGTTCAACCAGCTGCTGCTGGAAAGCTTCCAGGCGCATCCGCGGATCATCATCGTCTCGACGCACATGATNGACGAGATCGCCAAGGTCGCCCAGGATCTGGTGCTCATCGACCGCGGCCACATCCTGGTCAGCGCGACGATCGACGAGATCGACGAGCGCGCGTACACGCTGTCCGGGGCGACCGACCAGATCCAATCGCTGCTGGGGCGCCTCAACCTCAATGTCATCGCCACGATGCAGGCCGGCGCGGTGATGGCCGCGCACATCTACGACCACCGCATCGATCCCCCGGCGGGCGTGCGCATCGAGCGCATGGGCCTGCAAGACTTCTTCATCAACCTCGTGGGAGACGAAAACCATGAATAGCACTGCCTGGACGGTGGCAAAACTCAATCTGCGCAATCTGCGCGTCGCCTGGTGGATCACCGGCGTGGTGTTCGTTCTGCTGGTCGCCAACGTGATCGTCTATTGGCGCGTCAGCGCCAGCGGCGTCGATCTGACCACCGGCAGCAGCATCGGCTTCGGCAATGCGCTGTGGCTGATGCCGGTGCTCGCGGCGATCTTCATCCCCGCGATGAATTACCGCCGCATCGTCAACCTGGGTGGACGCCGCGCGCAATACTTCTGGGGCGTCGGGGTCCTGTACGTGCTGCTGGCTGCGGGCGTCTCGCTGGTCAACACCGCGCTGTATTACGCGGCCGACCGCCCGATCACCGACTACGGCCGCATGGGCGGCTGGTGGAATTTGACGCAGGTGTTCGGCTGGACGGACAACGGCCCCCTGCTCGCGTTCGTCCAGCAGTTCGCATTCCTGCTGCTGTTCACGGCCTTTGTGAACGTGCTCGTGCTGCTGCAGGACAAGTGGTACGGCATCGCATTGGACGTGGTGATTATCGCCATCATCTCGGTGTTCACGCCCATCGCGCCGCTGCGCCACGCGCTCGCGTCGTTCTTCCATCTGGTGATCTTCGGCCAGGCCGGCCTGCAGATTCTGGCCTGCCTCGTCATCGCCGTGGTGCTGTATGCCGCCACTAAGCCCATTCTGGCGGCCAAGCCGATCTGAATTCGCTCCCAGCTGCGGTGCGGCCACGCTCGCGTATGTCCAAATGCGCGTCGGCTGTCCGTGCCTTGCTGGTGACGAATCCACCTCTGCGTGGATGGGCCTCGACGGGGCCCCGCAGGCCGTAGGCTGGGGACGTGAGTGTTCAACCGATGCCCGACCCCCGCAACCTGCGCGCATCCGACGCCGACCGCCAGCGCGTGGCCGACGCGCTGGGGCAGGCGTACGCCGACGGGCGGCTGACCCTGCAGGAGCACACCGACCGCGTCAACATCGCCTGGGCGGCCAAGACGGTGGGCGAGTTGTCGCCGCTGTTGGCCGATCTGCCGGTGGCGGGTCCCGCGCCCGTCCCCGGCATGGCGCCCATGCCCGGTTCGGTGCCTCTGGCGGTCGCCGCCTCGCAGCCCCTGCAGCTGGTGAGCATCTTCTCGGGTTCGCGGCGCCAGGGCGACTGGACGGTGCCGGCCCAGATCAACAACTTCCTCCTGTTCGGCGGCTCGCACCTGGACATGCGCCAGGCCGCGTTCACGTCGCTGGACGTCGTCGTGCAGGTGGGCGCCATCTTCAGCGGCGTGGACATCTACGTGCCGACCGGCGTCACCGTGATCGATGAGACCGTGTCGATCTTCGGCGGTGTGGACATGTCGGGCATGACGCCCCCGGCCCCCGATGCCCCGGTGATCCACCTGCGCGGCTTCACGCTGTTCGGCGGCGTCCACGTGCATGGCGGCGAGTACAAGTCCTTCGGCGAACGCCTGGGCTTCACCCGCTGAGCCCGACGCTGCCCGCAGTGCGCGACACTGGAGTCATGACAGATTTCAGTGCGGACGGACGGTTCTCGGTGTGGGCTCAGCGGGAGGGCGTGCGGACGTACCGCGGCCACAACTCCCGCGGCGCGAGCGTGCTGATGGGCGAGCCCAGCGTGCCCGGCGCGTTCACCCCGGGCGAACTGTTGCAGATCGCGCTGGCGGGCTGCGCGGGCATGACGACGGACGGCGTGGTGCAGCGCCGGCTGACCGGCGACACGTCCGTCGTTCTGGGCGTCGAAGCGAGCACGCACGAGACCGAAGACCGCTACACCGGCTTCACCGAGACGCTGATGGTCGACCTGTCGGGTCTGGACGACGCGGCCCGCGCGCAGCTGGCGGCGACGGTGCGGCACGCCGTGGGCGTGGGTTGCACGGTGGGCCTGACGCTGCTGGCTGGCGCCGACGTCACGGTCGATATCGCGCAACGCTGAGATTCACGGCCCTGTTACGATGGCCCCATGGGCCCACTGGTGATCATCTTGTCCAGCATCATCGTGGTCGCCGTGGTGGTCATCGCGGTGATCGGCTGGCGCCAGCTCTCGAAGAAGTGAGCCGACGGATGCAGTGCATCCACAGCGCGGTGATCGGCAGCCGTGCAGTGTGGCCGTGGAGTTCCCGGCGTGCAGCAACACGCCAGTCCCGTCGCGGTCGGGGAAGCGGTCGTGGAGCTTGATCAGGTTTTCCCAGTGCTTGCGCATGGGCGTCTGCGTGGCTGTGACTTCGATGGCGATCAGCCGCTTGTCCCAGGTTTCCAGCAGAAGATCGGTTTCGAAACCGTTGAGTTCGCGATAGCGGTAGAGCGCATAGGCAGTCTGTGTCCATGCGCGCTGTTTCGAGAGCTCCAGCGCGACGACCTGCTCCTCCAGTGCGCCGAAATACTCGCGACTGCCGCGTGCGTCGGTCATGTTCACGGCAGGATCCCCACCCCCAAGAGGTGACGGACGAGCGCGAGCCCGGCAGGATCCCACCCGAAAAGGTGACGGACGCGCGCGAGCCCGGCAGGAACCCCACCCCCAAAAGGTGACAGACGCGCGCGAGCCCGGCAGGAACCAGCCAGCCGTGCGCGCAGGCGAAGGGGAATGCTCACGAACAGCACGTCGGCCGAGCTGCCCGCAGCGGTCCGAAGGAGCGCCGGGATGCGAGGTCGTCGAGCGAAGCGCGCCGGA
>WRGV01000246.1 GCA_009787035.1 Propionibacteriaceae bacterium
CCTGCTGGCGCATGTTGACCAACGCCAGCGGCAGCGGCGCGTTGCCCATCGACAGCAGGTACAGCGACACCATGAAGTCGTTCCAGGCCGCCAGATAGGCGAACAGGCCGACCGTGACGACCGAGGGGACCACCGCCGGCAGCATCACGCGCCGGAAGGCCCCCAGCGCGCCGCAGCCGTCGATCGCCGCGGCCTCCTCCAGCTCCCTGGGGATGGCGGCGAAGGCGTTGCGCATGATCAGCACGCCGAAGGGGAGCTGGAATAGCGTGAGCACCAGACCCGTCCCGACCAGCGAGTTCTGCAGGCCCAGCTGCTTGGTCCACACGACCATGGGGATCAACAGCGCCGCGTACGGCACCATCATGATCGCCAGCACGGCGATGAACAGGGCGCCGCGCCCGCGAAACGAGTACCGCAGCTCCCTGGGGATGGCGGCGAAGGCGTTGCGCATGATCAGCACGCCGAAGGGGAGCTGGAACAGCGTGAGCACCAGGCCCGTCCCGACCAGCGAGTTCTGCAGGCCCAGCTGCTTGGTCCACACGACCATGGGGATCAGCAGCGCCGCGTACGGCACCATCATGATCGCCAGCACGGCGATGAACAGCACGTTTCGTCCACGGAACGAGTATCGAGCGAAGGCGTAGCCCCCCGTCGCGGCCACCACCACGGTGACGACGACCACGATCGCCGAGATGACCACCGAGTGCCACAGATACGACGGCAGGCCCAGGCCGTACTCGAACAGCGTGCGGTAGTTGTTGAAGCCGTAACCCTGCAGCTGCGAGGTGCCNGGCGCGGGCGACACCGAGCTGATCACGGCCCACAGCAGCGGCGCGAGGAACGCCAGCGCGAGCGCGGTGGTGAGGATGTAGTACGTGCCGGTCACGGCGGGGCTGCGCTTCATCGATCCACCTCCGACGACCCCATCGCCCGCAGCTGGAGGGCGTTCACGATGACCAGCGCGACCAGCACGAGCACCGACAGCGCGGCGGCCATGCCCAGATCGCGCCGGGTCTCGAAGGCGTACCGGTAGATCAGCTGCACGACCGTCATGGTCGCGTTGTTCGGCCCACCCTTGGTCAGCACGTAGAACTGGTCGAACGCGAGCAACGATCCGGTGATCGACATGATCATCGTCATCGCGATCGTGGGTTTGAGCAGCGGCAGCGTGACCTGCCAGAAGGTGCCCCAGCGCGAGGCCCCGTCGACGCGGGCGGCCTCGTAGACGTCGTCCGGAATCGCCTGCAGCCCGACCATCGTGAGCAGCATGTAGAACCCGGCAAACCGCCAGACGACCAGCAGCACCGTCGCCCACAGCGCGCTCGTGGGCGTGCCGAGGATGGACGAATCGGGGTTCATGAGCCCCAGATGCCCCAAGAGCTTGTTCAGCGGGCCGACCTGGGGCGAATACAGCGCGTAGAAGAGCAGGGACGCCGAGGCGATCCCCATCGCGGAGGGCACCAGGATCGCGGTGCGCACGATGGCGTTCCAGCGCCGCGCCTCCTGGACGAGCAGCGCCAGGCCCAGCGCGACCGGCATCAGGATCACCGTCGTCAGCACGGTGTATTTGAGCGTGAACCACACCGAATCGAGCAGCAACGGATCGGCCAGCACCCTGGTGTAGTTGGTCAGCCCGTTGGGCCCCTGGTCACCTCCCAGCAGCGTCCACCGGGACACCGACATGATCACGACCAGGACGATCGGGGCGAAGAAGAGCACCACGAGAAACGCCGTCACGGGGCTGGCGAAGCCCCAGCCGACCAGGCCGCGGCGCCCGACACCGCGGCGACGTCGGGCCGGGTGGGCATAGTCGTTCATGGGATCCCCCGGCAAGGTTGGCACGGGACGGGNGGGGGGCCCCCCGTCCCGCGGCGATGGGCGGTCAGGTGTTGGCGAGCACGGCCGAGATCGCGTTGTTGTCGGCGGCGACCTTGGTGCCGTCGCCCCAGATGGCGTCTTGGATCAGCAGCTGCCACGGGCTGCCGGCGGCGTTGAAGGCCTCGTTGCAGTTGACCGCGATCGGCGTCTGGCCGTTCTTGATGGTGTCGTTGGCGATCCTGGTGCGCGGATCGGCCGAGCTGTACCCGTTGGCCAGCACCGTCAGGCTGGACGCGGTGTCGTTGTTGTCGGCGAAGACCTGCTGTTGCGCGGCGTCCGACATCAGCCAGCTCATGAAGTTCCAGGCCTGCGCCACGTTCTTCGAATCGCGCGAGACGCCGATCGCGTCACCGCCCAGGAACGTCGACTGGCCCCCGGTGATGCCGGGGATGCCCGTCACGCCGATGTCGAAGCCCGCCGTGGTGAACAGCGAGCTGACCGAGGTGTACGGGTACTGCATGACGCCGATCTTGCCCTGGCTGAACGGGGCGGTCCAGGTCGCGCCGGTCTCTTCCTTCGAGCCGGCGCCGATGCCGTTCGGCGTCTGCGCCAGTTCGCGGTAGGCGTCGTAGACGCTGTGGGCGGCCTGCGAGTCCAGATTGGCGGAGTTGCCCCGGATGACGTCGGCGCCGGAAGCCCACATCATCGGGAACAGCGTAAACATCAGCGCGCCGCCGGACTGCCCGGCCACGTAGGTTCCGGCCACGCCGGCCTGGTTGAGCCCGGCGACGGCCTTGGCCTGGGTCACGAAGTCGGACAGGTTCGCCGGACCCTTGTCGGGGTCGAGGCCGGCCTGCTTGTACAGGTCCTTGTTCCAGACCATGACCGAGATGTCGGTCACGAAGGGCAAGGTGTGCTCCTTGCCATCCGCGGTGCCGGCCTCGATATGACCGCTTTGCAGCTGCGCCTTGTTGGGCAGGCCGTCGATCTGCGTCGTCAGGTCCATGAAGATCCCCTGCTGCACCCAGTAGGGGATGCGGACGACGTCGCCGGCCAGGATGTCGGGCAGCGAATTGGTCTGCGCGGCGCTGCCCACCTTGCCCTCGACGTCATCGTTGGGCAGGAGTTCGAGCTGCACCTGGTTCTTGTGGGACGCGTTGTACGCGGCCACGGCGTTCTTGGCCTGCTTTTCCAGCGGCGCCCGTGACCACATGGTCAGCTTGGTGCCGTCATCGACGCCGGTCGCCGCCATCGGCGTGCCCCCGGTGTTGCCCGAGGGTGCGGTCGACGACGAACTGGTGCAGCCCGCCAGGGCACCGATGGACAGGGTTACGGCGGCCGCGAGGCCCAGGATACGGAGTCTCATCACTGTTGTCCTCTCGTTCGGGGGGCGGGGAAGACGTCCCCCTCCCTCCAGGAGGGTCGAAATCTTCCGAAATGCTTTTCGATGAGCTTGACATAGCGATACATCGATGTCAAGGAGTTACGGTGTTGCTCGTCCGAAAGTAATTTCGTACAGTGTTCGGATGACGCCGAACGCACAACCGACCGCCGCGCCCCCCGCCCGTCCCGTGACACTGCGCGAGGTCGCCCGCAAGGCCGGGGTCTCGATGGCCACGGCATCGAAGGCCCTCAACGGACGGGGCGATGTCAGCCCGACCACCCGCGAGCGGGTGCAACGGGTGGCGCGCGAGCTCGGCTTCGTGGCCAACGCCCTGGCGCGGTCGCTGCTGGCCGGGCACACCGGCACGGTCGGCCTGATCACGCACGACCTGGAGGGACGGTTCTCGATCCCGCTGCTGGTCGGCGCCGAGGACGCGTTCGGGCTCAACAACGTCTGCGTGCTGCTGTGCGACGCACGGGGCGACGCGATCCGGGAGCGCTACCACCTGGACGTCCTGATGGAACGGCGGGTCGATGGGCTGATCATCGTCGGCGCCCGCCCGGACGCCCGGCCCTCGTTGGGCGCCGAC